>JAJZUN010000234.1 GCA_021848555.1 Pseudomonadota bacterium
CAAACCGACCAGGTAGGCCACGCCATAAGAAATGGCGGCCGCGCCGACGAATATCACGCTGCCGCGGGTCATGCCCTTCGGTATGCCCATTTCCACCAGATGGCGTTTGATAAAATAGGCTGCGACGAAATACGCGATCGTCGAAACGACGATGCTGGTCATGCTGATGCTGTTCATGTTGAGGCTGTTCATGTTCCAAGCATACCGAAAAGCGGGGCTCTATTGGCGCCGATTTCGGGCGCGAACTGGTTCGGTGAACGCAACAAACAGCCTGGTCGCAAATTCCAGGCGCAAGACCATGGTTCGTGCTGAGCACAAAGGGTGCTGTCACATTATTCTGCAATTGGCTCTAAGATCTATACTTTACCCACAGACATGCACATGAAAGCGATGATCGGAATACTCGGCGGCATGGGCCCGCTGGCGACGGTGGATTTCCTGGCCAAAATGATCGAACGCACCCCCGCGACCCACGATCAGGAGCATGTGCCCGTAGTAGTCTACTCTGTGCCCCAAATCCCGGACCGCAGCGCAAGCATACTGTACGGCGGCGAATCTCCTCTGCCGGCGATGCAAGCCGGCATACGCACGCTCGAGCGAGCCGGAGCCCGCGCCATTGCCATAGCCTGCAACACCGCGCACTACTGGTATGACGATCTCGCGCGCGAATGCGGCGTGCCGCTGCTGCATATCGCCGACTGCGCCTGCGCCGCGTTGCAAAGCGATGTCGCGAACGTAGGGCTGCTCGCAACCAGGGGGACGCTGGCTGCGGGCTTCTATCAACAGCGCCTCGCCGCGCGCGGCTACCGCTGCCTAATAAACCGGCAGGAGGAAATCGACGCCTGGGTCAGCCCCGGTATCGGCTTGGTCAAGGCCGGCGACATAGCGGGTGCCGGCGCGCTGCTGCAACAAGCCCTCGCCGCTTTGATCGAACGCGGTGCGCAGCGCGTTATCCTCGCCTGCACCGAGATTCCGCTGGCGCTGGATCGCGTCGCCGCGCCGCAGCTGCCCCACTGCATCGACGCGACCGCCGTCTTAGCCGATGCCTGCATACAACGGTCCGTGCGGAACGCGTCGGCATACCCGGCGGCGGCTGACAGCGCTCGCGCACCGGGGCACTGATGCGTGTCGCGGTTTTAGGGGCAGGGGTAACCGGCCTCACAACGGCTTATTACCTCGCGCGCGACGGTCACCAGGTCGAAGTCATCGAGCGCAACGACGGCGTTGCCCGCGAAGCGAGTTTCGCCAACGGCGCCCAGTTGTCCTATTCCTATGTCGCGCCGCTGGCGGGACCGGGTGTGTTGCCGAAGATTCCGCCCTGGCTGTTGCGCGCCGACTCGCCCCTCCGTTTTTTTCCGCAGCTGGACCCGCAACAATGGCTGTGGCTGATGGAATTCGTGCTCGCCTGCAACCGCAAGCAAAGCGAGTTGAGCACGCGGCACCTCCTAGAACTGTCCTTCTTCAGCCGCCGGCTGATGCATGCCTTCATTAGAGACGAGGCAATCGATTTCGGCTACGCCAAGAACGGTAAACTGGTTTTGTACTCGGATCAGGCGAGCTTCGACGCGGCGCGGCGCCTATTGGATTTTCAGCGCCAGCTCGGCTGCGAGCAAGTGGCACTTACGCGCAGCGACTGCTTGGCCCTCGAGCCCGCGCTCGCGCATCCGGCCTCTACCCTAGCAGAACGCATCGTCGGCGGGATACACACGCCTAGCGAAGAGGTCGGCGATTGCTACCGCTTTTGCACCGGCTTAGAAAAGCGCCTGAAATCGCTCGGTGTTCTGTTGCGCTTCAATACCACGATCCGCGCACTCGAAGCGAAAGGCGGGAAGCTGAACGCCGTGCTCACCGATGCCGGCAAGATCGGTGCCGAGCAGTTCGTACTATCGCTGGGCACGCAGAGCCCGCATCTGGTTCGCCCATTGGGTATGCGCGTGCCAATCTATCCTCTTAAAGGCTATAGCATTACCTTGCCACGACTGGAAGGTTCGGCCGCGCCGCGGCTTTGCGTAAGCATCACCGACTTCGCGCGCAAGATTGTGTACGCACCCCTTGCCGAAGCCGGCGGCGCGGCGTTGCGCGTCGCCGGCATGGCGGACATCGCTGGCTATTCGATCGATCCCGACCCGGCGCGGCTCGACCTGCTCTTCAAAGAAGCCCAAGCCGCGTTTCCCGCAGCTACCGACTACAGACTAGGTCCGCAGGCCATGCGAGCGTGGGCAGGCCTGCGTCCAGCGACTCCCAAGGGCACGCCGCTACTCGGGCGAAGCGCTTACGCCAACTTGATTCTGAACTGCGGGCACGGCGCGCTAGGCTGGACCCTCGCCCTCGGAAGTGCGCGTATTGCCGCCGACCTCATCGCGGGCAACAAGCCTGCGCTTGACATAGGCGCATTCCGCATCGGCCGGTATTAGCACGATCGCTGCGCCTGTGACCCCGCTCGCGGTCAGCCCCCGATTGCGTTGTGGATCGCCAGTACTGACTTGGGCTATGAAGGAGCTCAAACGCGCCGCGCCCTCCATCGGGCGCTTCGTGGCCCTAATTATCGTTCCGTGACCCTGCACAGCTCCGTTGGGCTTGGACAAGACCCAGCCTAATCGGTAGAATCAGCCGCTCAACCAGTCCAGACGGTCCGCCGCCGGACTGTGCCCCGGAATCGACGAGGAGAATTTCATGAAACGTTTCACTGTATTGACTGCTGCAATTGTTGCAATAACCGCACTGGCCACGCCGGCAATTGCGCAGGAACTCACCGGCACGCTAAAGAAGGTCAAGGAATCCGGCACCATCACTATCGGCCATCGGGACAGTTCGATCCCGTTCTCGTACTACGACGACAAGCAGCAGCCGATTGGCTACGCCATGGACATCTGCTACAAAATCGTCGATGCGGTCAAAGCCGACTTGAAAATGCCGAACCTCAAGGTGGCGCTCACACCGGTGACTTCGTCCACGCGCATCCCGCTCATGGCGAACGGCACCATCGATCTGGAATGCGGCTCGACCACCAACAACAACGAGAGGCAGAAGCAGGTGTCGTTCGGCATGACCTATTTTGTCGTCAATCATCCCTACGTCGCCAAGAAGTCATCCAATCTGCACACCATCAACGACCTCAAGGGCAAGACGGTGGTATCGACCTCGGGCACGACCAACATCAAGGAACTGACTGAGATCAACAATAAGAGAAACCTGGGCATGAACATTATCGCGGCCAAAGACCACGCCGAGTCCTTCCTTATGGTGGAGACCGGCCGCGCGTCGGCATTCTTCATGGATGACATCCTGCTCTATAGCCTCGTTGCCACGTCCAAGAACCCGGCCGAGTTCGCCATCTCCACGGAGAGCGTTGCCGTAGAGCCCTACAGCCTGATGCTGCGCAGGGACGATCCCCAGTTCAAGAAGCTGGTCGACGATACGATGACCAAGCTGTACAAAAGCGGCGAAATCAATGCGATCTACGACAAGTGGTTCCTCAAGCCGATCCCCCCGAAGAACGTCAACCTGAACGTGCCGGTTGGTGCCGCGCTGAAAAAAGTGTTCACCAACCCGACCGACTCGGGCGATCCGAAGGTGTACGAGTAGCAGCCGAAGTTGAGCTGCACCTGTCTTAGCGCATACGGGGGACCCGCAGGGTCCCCCGCTTTGTTTTGCGGACGGCAGGCTCCCGAGCCAAGCGAGGGCGCTGCGTGAACTACCACTGGAACTGGAAGATCTTCTGGCAAATAACGCCGGATGGCACAGACTCTTATCTCAGCACGCTCATTTCCGGTCTCGGCTGGACGATCAGCACGGCGTTTTGCGCCTGGGTGATCGCGCTTGTGCTTGGTGCTCTGGTCGGAACCGTGCGGACAGTGCCAAAGCCCTGGCTCATGCGGCTGGGCAATGCCTACGTCGAACTCTTTCGCAATATTCCCCTGCTGGTGCAGATGTTCCTGTGGTTTTTCGTATTGCCTGAGTTGCTACCCCAGGGACTGGGAGACGCGATAAAGCAGATGCCGCCACCCTGGGCCGCGTGGGTTCCGGCTGTGCTCTGTCTGGGCACCTACACTTCGGCACGCGTCGCCGAGCAGGTACGCTCCGGCATCGGCTCGCTGTCGGCCGGCCAGCGCATGGCAGGCACCGCGCTCGGACTCACCCTGCCGCAAACCTACCGGTATGTGCTCCTGCCGATGGCCTTTCGCATTATCCTGCCTCCGCTCGGTTCGGAAATTACGAACATTATTAAGAACACGTCGGTTGCGTTCACTATTGGCGTGATGGAACTCACGGCGCGCACGCGCGCGATGCAGGAGTTCAGCTTTCAGGTATTCGAGGCCTTTACCGCCGCCACGATCATCTACCTTCTGGTCAATCAGGTCGTGCTTCTGGGTATGCGCTGGCTGGAGAAGCGCGTCGCTGTTCCTGGCATGATCGGGTCCGGCGCAGCCGCGCCGGTCGCGACTCACTAACGCAAGGGGCGCGCAGTGTTCGGCGAATTCGACATCGACGTCATCCGACGCTCGGTGGGCTATTTGTTCCGCGAAGGCATGACCTTCACGCTGTCGCTCACCGCGATGGCCATGACGGGCGGCATCTTCTTCGGTACGCTGCTGGCGATGATGCGGCTGTCATCGATAAAGCCCCTCGCATGGTTGGGCGGCGGCTACGTCAACCTGATGCGCTCGGTGCCGCTGGTATTGGTGATTTTCTGGTTCTATTTCCTGGTGCCGTATATCGGCGCATGGATCATTGGCGCGAACGAACCGGTCAGAGTCGGCGCTTTTCTCTCCTCGGTCATAACTTTCACGATGTTCGAGGCAACCTATTACTGCGAGATCATGCGCGCGGGTATTCAGTCGATTTCCCGCGGCCAGGTTTCCGCCGGTTATGCGCTCGGTCTCAATTACTGGCAAACGATGGCAAAAATTGTCCTGCCGCAAGCCTTCCGCAATATGCTGCCGATACTGTTGACTCAGACCATCATTTTGTTCCAGGACACCTCGCTCGTGTATGTGTTGTCCCTGGATGACTTTCTCGGCGCGGCGAGCAAAGTCGCCCAGCGCGACGGTCGCCTGGTCGAGATGTACCTGTTCGTTGGCGTCGTCTATTTCGTCCTTTCGTTCGGACTGTCGTCGCTGGTCCGTCGGCTGCAGGATAGAATTGCAATCGTCCGTTGATTGATACAGGCCACACATGATCTCGATCAAGAATGTCAGCAAATGGTACGGCAGCTTCCAAGTGCTCAATCACTGCTCCACCCACGTCGACAAGGGCGAAGTGGTAGTGGTGTGCGGCCCTTCCGGATCGGGTAAGTCGACGCTGATCAAGACCGTCAACGCACTCGAGCCGTTCCAGAAAGGCGAGATCACCGTCGACGGCATCTCGGTCGGCGACGGCAAGACCGACCTGCCCAAGTTGCGCGCCAAGATCGGCATGGTGTTCCAGAA
>JAJZUN010000235.1 GCA_021848555.1 Pseudomonadota bacterium
CCGCAGCGAAAGTCGGAGGATAAATCATGCGAACCGCAACCAGTCTGAACCGCGTGCCCACCCCGGCCGCCGACACAACGGAAGGGCCGAACCTGTCGCTGGCGCCCAAGCCCGAGGCCGTGGTCCACAAACCGCCTCCGCCCACGGCGTTGATCGAGAAACCCGCCCGGCACATTGCAGCCTGGTTGCGGAGCGCCCTGCCCAAATTGCTGACGACGACCTTGTCGCTCGGATTGTTCGTGGCTTTCTGGTATTTCGCCACCAAATACAAGCTGGATTTCTACGTGCGCTTCACCAATATCCCCAGCCCCGGGGAGGTCTTGGATAACGCGTCCACACTGATGCACAGGGAAAAGTTCTACAGCAACATGTACGTCAGCCTGCGGCGGATCCTTCTGGGATTCGGCATCGCGACCGTATTCGGGGTGGCACTGGGCCTGCTGATCGGGCGGTACAGCGGAGTAAAAGCCCTGTTGTTCCCCTTGTTCGAAACCCTGCGGCCGATTCCGTCGATCGCCTGGGTGCCGATGGCGATCATGCTATGGCCCACCAACGAGACCAGCATCGTGTTCATCACGTTTCTGGGCTCGTTCTTTCCCATCCTGCTCAATACCATCCACGGCGTGAAGAGCGTCGACCCCGTCCTGCTGCGCGCCGCGCGCTGCCTGGGAACGAGCGAGATCGGACTGCTGCGCCAGGTCGTCCTGCCCGCATCCCTGCCGCACATCTTCACCGGTCTTGCGATCGGCATGGGGGTGGCCTGGGTGTCGCTGATCGCGGCCGAAATGATCTCCGGCCAGTATGGCATCGGCTATTTCACCTGGGAGGCCTACTCGCTGATCGAATACGCCGACATCGTCATCGGCATGATCGTGATCGGTGTGCTCGGACTGCTGTGCAGCGGCGGCATACGCCTGCTCGGCAACATGCTGATGCCATGGATGGCCAACGCGACGCATGGAGGACAGAAATAATGACCCATACAGCGGACAAGGCCAACGAAACCGGCCATATCCTGGTCGATCACCTGCGCGTTCGCTTCGGCCGCAAAACGGCGGCCGTCGAAGCCGTGAGCGACGTGTCCATGGAGGTGAAACCCGGCGAGTTCGTCTCCATCATCGGCCCTTCGGGCTGCGGCAAATCGACCCTGCTCAATGTGGTGGCCGGATTCGTCGCGCCGAGCGAGGGCAGCGTGACCATGGACGGCAAGCCGACCGACAAGCCCTGCGCCGATCGCGGCATGGTGTTTCAGCAGTATTCGCTCTTCCCCTGGCTGACGGTTCGCAAGAACGTGGAGTTCGGTCTCAAGCAGCAGGGCATGGACCCGAATCACCGCGAACGGGCGTCGCGCACGCTGCTCGGTCTGGCCGGGCTACTCGCCTTCGAGAACCATTACCCGGACCAGCTTTCAGGCGGCATGAAGCAGCGCGTCGGCATCGTTCGTGCGCTGGCGACCAGCCCGCAGGTGCTGCTGATGGACGAGCCCTTCGGTGCCCTCGACGCCCAGACCCGCGTTGTCATGCAGCAGATCCTGACCAACATGTGGCAGCGCTTCCGCATTTCGGTGCTGTTCATCACGCATGACATCGACGAGAGCATCTTCCTGTCGGACCGGGTGTATGTGATGACGGCCCGGCCGGGACGGATCAAGGCCGAGATTCCCATTCCGCTGCCGCGTCCGCGTACGCCCGATATGGCGCTCAGTCCTGCGTATCTTCAGATCAAGCAGCAGCTGCGCGATCTGATCAGCGAGGAAAGCCTCAAGGCCATGGGGGGCGAACTCAAGGACAGCGGCCTCGCCGGGTTCGATATCGAGGTCGGGCCGAAGGGGGTGGCCGAGTTGATCTGAACAAAGGGCCGGGGCGCCGGCCTTTTGTTCAGATCAACTTGTCATGACATGTACTGCCTACATGGAAAGGATGCGCAATGGTGCCAAGCCTGAAACTGGATCTCGATGGGTTCCGTTATGAGGATGTTTACCGGGCGGAGCGGCTCCCCGTCCTGGACGCGTTGTTCGAGGACTGGCTCGCAGCGCGCGACGCATTGCTGGACGCCCGCTATCGCGACTACCGGAATGGCTGCGCACTGGCCGGGCCGGACGAGTCGAGACTGCTGATAGCGATCGCGCGCGAGATGGAGGACTTTCTGGTGGCGGCGTTCGGGATCGGCGCGCCACGCGACAGCCTGCGCGCACAGCAGGATCGGGAAGCGACGATCCATGCGTTCAAGAGCGAGTTCGTGAAACGCCGCATCCGCAAGAAGCGGAGCGGGCCTGGACGCGAACTTGCCGAGCTCGACGCACTGCTCCCGACGGCGCCGGATGACGATCGCGAATGGTGCATTGCGAGATTCTGGGCGGATGCGTCGCAGCGTGGCAACGAGGTCGATCTGGCGCTGCTCGAGGAATGGCTGCATGCGGCGTGCCACACCGAGGCCGGGCGTGCGGCCACGTCGGGCTGGGTCAGCCTGAAGCTGCCGGGCGCGACGGATTACTTCAGGCTGGTGCCGGTTGCTGTGGCCGATAGTATCGGCGGTGGCCGTGTGGAAGGCGCATTGGGCCTGCGCCGGCGCGACGGGTTCGATCTCACCGACAACCGACCGGGTCTGCGCGCAACCATGGACCAGGTGCACTACTGCGTCTATTGCCACGAGCATTCCGGCGATTTCTGCTCGCGGGGATTTCCGGCCAAGGAAGGTGAGGGGTTCCGCGCCAACCCGCTGAACGTGTCGCTCAACGGCTGTCCGCTCGAGGAGCGCATCTCGGAAGCGCACAGCCTGAAACGGGACGGCTACACGCTCGGCGCGCTGGCGATGATCATGCTGGACAATCCGCTGCTGCCGGCCACCGGCCATCGCATCTGCAACGACTGCATGAAGAGCTGCATCTACCAGAAGCAGGATGCGGTGAACATTCCCGAGATCGAAACCCGCATCCTGACCGATGTGCTGGGGTGGCGCTGGGGATTCGAGCTCTATTTCCTGCTGACGCAGTGGAACCCGCTCAACCGTGCGCGGCCCTACCGACTCCCCTATAACGGCCGCAACACGCTGTGCGTGGGGGCCGGGCCGGCTGGATTCAACCTCGCCCACCATTTGCTGCAGGAGGGGTTCGGCGTGGTGCTCGTGGATGGCCTCAAGATCGAACCCTTGCCAGCGGAACTGCTCGATGCCGACGGACGGCCGACCCGTCCGGTGGAGAATGTCAGCGAACTCTATCAGCCGCTGGATACGCGCACCATGTCCGGGTTCGGCGGCGTCGCCGAGTATGGCATCACGGTGCGCTGGGACAAGAATTTCCTGACGCTGATCCGCCTGGTGCTCGAGCGCCAGCCCGCGTTCCGCGTCTTTGGCGGCATCCGGCTGGGCGGGACGATCAAGCTGGAGGACATGCCGGATCTCGGCTTCGATCATGTGACCCTGGCGACCGGGGCCGGGCGGCCTACCGTGCTGCCGGTCCGCAACAATATGGCGCGGGGCATGCGCCAGGCGAGCGATTTCCTGATGGCGCTGCAACTCACCGGCGCGGCCAAGCGCGACAGCCTGGCCAACCTGCAGGTCCGCCTGCCGGCGGTGGTGATCGGCGGCGGGCTGACCGCCATCGATACCGCCACCGAAGTGCAGGCCTACTACATCCGCCAGGTGGAAAAAGTGCTGACGCGCTGGGAGGCAGTCGGGCGCGACCATGACGGCCTGTTCGACGAATACGAGCGCGGCGTGCTGGATGCGTTTCTCGATCATGGCCGGGCCGTTCGCGCAGAGCGCGAACGTGCGCAGGCGTCGGGCGAACTGCCCGACTTCACGCCGCTGATCCGCGCCTGGGGGGGCGTGACCGTCGTCTACCGGCGCGCCCTGTCCGATTCGCCCGCCTACCTGCGCAACCACGAAGAGATCATCAAGGCGCTGGAGGAGGGGATCTACTACGCCGAGCGTCTGGAACCCGCGGAGGCGGTGCTCGACGCGCACGGGCATGTGCAGCAACTCCGCTGTGTCAGCAGCGAAAGCGGCGAGACTGTTGCGTTGCCGGCGCGCGCCGTGCTGGTCGCGGCCGGCAGCATCCCCAATACCGTCTATGAACGCGAGCATCCGGGCAGCTTCGAGATGGACGGCAAGTATTTCGCGTCCTACCGTATCGATGAAAACGGGGACATGGTCCGGGTGCCGGCGGATGGGCATTGCAAAGGTCAGCAGCCCGGCTTCTTTACGTCATACCAGGCGGGGGATCTGCGCGTCTCCTTCGTGGGCGATACGCACCCCTGGTACCACGGCAGCGTGGTGCGGGCGATGGCTTCGGCCAAACATGCGGCGCGCGACATCACGAAGCTGCTGCTGAGTCACGTTTCTACGCGGCTGGCTGAACAGGGCCCGGGCGCTTTCGATGCATTCGCGTCGGCGCTGGATATCGCTCTGCGTCCGGTGGTGGTGGCGGTGGAGCGCCTCGCCCCGCATCTCACCAGCCTGACGGTTCGGGCTCCGCAGGCGACCCGGCACTGGCTGCCGGGCCAGGTGTACCGGCTGCAGAATTTCGAGCGGCATGCACTGCAGGTGGCGGGCCAGACGCTGGCGATGGAAGGGATGGCCATCGACGGCGTGCACGTGGACAAGGCCCGTGGCGAGGTGCAACTGCTCATCAATACGGTGGGCGTGTCGAGCAGGATCGCATCCTCGCTCAAGCCGGGTGACCGGGTGGTGCTGATGGGACCGACGGGGACCGGTTTGCCGGTCCCGGAAAACGCGACCCTGACGGTGGCGGGCGGGCACTCGGCCGTGACCAGCACGGTAGATGGCGCTGCGATGTGGCGCGCCGCGGGTAACCGCGTGGTGTTCATCGGGCATTTTCGCAATGCCGAGCGGGCGCGCGCCGTGCAGCGCGTCATCGAGATCCTGACGGACCAGGCGATCTGGGTGCTGGACGAGGGGCCGTCCCTCAAGCTCAGGCGGCAGCAGGATGCCTGCTTCGTTCACGGCCTGGCGGACTTCCTGCAATCCTGCGGCGAGATGGAGGCGCCCTTTGCCGAATGGGTGCGCCGGACTGACCAGCTCATCCTGTCGGACCATCCTGCGGCAATGGACACCTTCAGGAAAGCGCTGCGCGCCGGGCTCGAGCCCTATCTGAAACCGGGCTTCAACGCGATTGCAGCAGTCAACAGTCCGATGCAATGCATGATGAAGGAAGTGTGCGCCCAGTGTCTCTGCAGGCATGTGGACAGTGCCACAGGCGAACCTTCCAAATTCGTGTTTTCCTGTTTCAACCAGCATCAACCGCTGTTCGAGCTCGATTTCGAGAACCTGCAGGCGCGCCAGGGGCAAAACAGCGTCCAGGAAAAAATCGCCAACCTGTGGTTCGCCCATCTTGTCGATGGCGGGCAGGGCGTCCAGCCAGCCTTGATGCAGCGCCAATATGGGCAGGCAAAGGCGGCACCTTGAAG
>JAJZUN010000236.1 GCA_021848555.1 Pseudomonadota bacterium
GACTATCACGTCGTGCCCTTCCATCCGGGCCTGGGAAATTTTGTCACCTGCGACGATCTGGAGTGGCAATTCGGACCCCGCCACTCGGTGCAGACCGTGGGCATCAACAACCGCCTGGGGAAGCCCGGCACCAAAACCTACGCGCGCTGGCACAAGGCGGTGCTCGATTACTACCAGGGCGAGGTCCCGCCCCACGGCGCGATCTGGCTCACGCTCTACCCGAACATCATGATCGAGTGGTATCCGCACGTGCTGGTGGTGAGCACCGTGCACCCGAGGGGACCGCAGGCGACCACCAACGTGGTCGAGTTCTACTATCCCGAGGACGTGGTACTGTTCGAGCGTGAATTCGTCGAAGCCGAGCAGGCGGCGTACTGGGAAACTGCGATCGAAGACGATGAGATCGCGCTGCGCATGGATCGCGGCCGCAAGGCGCTGATGCAGCAGGGGATCACGCAGGCCGGCCCGTACCAGTCGCCGATGGAAGACGGCATGCTGCATTTCCATGAATACCTGCGGCGCGAACTCGGGATGCCTGCCTGATGCCCTGCTACCGTCTGCGCGCCGGCAACGGCTTTCGCCTAGAAGGAACTACATTGAAACCCCATAACCAACGCGGAGAGCCGCAATGATCGCCATCGACCACAGCGGCAAGCTGGTCACCGTGACCGTGCTCGGCGAGTTCGTGCTCGCCGATTACAAGGAATTCGAGGACATGGTGCGCGCCACGCTCGCGCCCGGCGGCAGGGTCAGCCTGTTGTTCGACCTGCGCCAGATGGCGGGGTTCACCCTGGACGTGGCCTGGGAGGACATCAAGTACACCCGCGGCCATCCCAACGATTTCGACAAAATCGCCGTCGTCACCCGCAGCGAGTGGGTGATCTGGAGCGCGTGGCTGTCGCAGATGTTCATCAACGCCGATCTGCAGGTGTTCGACGACGACGACGAGGCGCGCGGCTGGCTGGAACAAGACACCGCGGCGGAGTGAGTTCCATGGCGCACACCACCCTGGTCAGCACTGCGGAACTCGCCGCGCACCTGGACGACCCGGCATGGGTGGTGTTCGACTGCCGCCACGACCTCGCCAAGCCGGACGCAGGCACACAGGAATACGCCAGGTCGCACATTCCCGGCGCGCGCTTCCTGCACCTGGACCGCGATCTTGCGGCGCCCGCGACCGGAACGAACGGCCGCCACCCCCTGCCCGATGCGCAGACCTTCATGCGAAGGATGGGGGCCGCCGGTGTAGCCTCGGGCAAGCAGGTCGTCGCCTACGACGCCCAGGCCGGGGTGTACCCGGCGCGGCTGTGGTGGATGCTGCGCTGGCTGGGCCATGAAGACGTCGCCGTTCTCGACGGCGGCTACGCCAAGTGGACCGCGGAAGGACGTCCAGTCACCGCCGCCGTGCCCCAAGCGTCGCCGACGCGCTTCACCGGGCAGCCGCGCGCGCTATGGCTGGACGCCGATGCGGTGAAGCGGGCCATCGGCCAGCCCGGCCGCGCCCTCATCGACGCGCGTTCGCCCGACCGTTATCGCGGCGAGAACGAAACGCTGGACCCGGTGGGCGGACGCATTCCAGGCTCGCTCAATCGATTTTTCCGGGACAACCTGGACGCCAACGGATGCTTCAAGCCGGCGGCGGCACTGCATCAGGACTTCGTCGCGCTGCTCGGCGACACACCGCCGGAGGCGGTGGTGCATTCCTGCGGCTCGGGCGTGTCCGCCTGCCACAACCTGCTCGCCATGGAAATCGCCGGCCTGCGCGGCTCGAAATTGTATCCGGGCTCGTGGAGCGAATGGTGCAGCGACCCGCGCCGGCCGGCGGAAAAAGGCTGACGGATCGAGCCCATGAGCAGCGCCCACCCGGAACAGCAGTACCTGGACCTGATGCGCCACGTGATCGAGCATGGCGCGAACAAGAGCGACCGCACCGGCACCGGCACGCTGTCGGTGTTCGGCTGGCAGATGCGCTACCCGCTGTCGCCCTTTCCCCTGCTCACCACCAAGAAGCTGCACCTGAAGTCCATCATCCACGAGCTGCTGTGGTTCCTGCAGGGCGACACCAACGTGCGCTACCTGAAGGAGCACGGCGTCAGCATCTGGGACGAGTGGGCCGATGCCGACGGGGATCTGGGCCCGGTCTACGGCTACCAGTGGCGCAATTGGCAGGCGGCCGATGGCCGCTCGATTGACCAGATCGCGCAGCTGATCGAAGGCATCAGGAAGAATCCGGACTCGCGCCGCCATATCGTCAGCGCCTGGAATCCGGCCGATATCGACCGCATGAAGCTGCCGCCCTGCCATGCGCTGTTCCAGTTCTACGTTGCCGACGGCAAGCTTTCCTGTCAGCTCTACCAGAGAAGCGCCGACCTGTTCCTCGGCGTGCCGTTCAACATCGCGTCCTACGCCCTGCTCACCTTGATGGTGGCGCAGGTCTGCGGCCTGCAGCCGGGCGAGTTCGTGCACACGCTCGGCGACGCGCACCTGTACCTCAACCATCTCGATCAGGCCCGCGAGCAGCTCGCGCGCGCGCCGCGGGCGTTCCCGCTGATGCGCATCAACCCGGCAGTCAAGGACATCTTCGGCTTCCGCTATGAAGATTTCACCCTGGAAGGCTATGACCCGCATCCGGCGATCAAGGCGCCGATCGCCGTCTGATACCTGAATGTCCGCCAGCCCGCCTTCGCCCGCCACCGCGCCGCTGCGCATCGTGGGGGTGCGCACCCTGGTGTTTCGCGCCCCCCTCGCCGAGCCGGTGCAGGCCTCCTTCGGCATGATGCGCGAGCGCCCGGCGCTGTTGGTGCGCGTCGAAGACGAGCAGGGCGTATTCGGCTGGGGCGAGGTGTGGTGCAATTTCCCCACGGTAGGCGCAGAACACCGCGCCCACCTGATCGACAGCCTGGTCGCGCCCATCCTGTGCGCGCGGGCCTGGGAGGATCCGCGCGCCGCCTTCCGCGAGCTCAGCCGGCGCCTGCATATCCTCGGCATCCAGTCCGGCGAACCCGGCCCGATGGCGCAGATCGTGGCCGGCACCGACGTCGCGATGTGGGACCTGGCGGCGCGGCGCGCGGCGCAGCCGCTGTGGAAGATGCTGGGGGGATCCCCGACGGTCCCGGTGTACGCGAGCGGGCTCGGCCCCGGCAGCCCGGAGGTGGTCGCCGCAAGGAAATTGCAGGAAGGTTATCGGGCGTTCAAACTCAAGGTCGGCTTCGGGCAGGAGCGCGACTGCGCCAACCTGGGTGCGCTGCGCGCGCTGGTGGGGCCGCTGCCGCTGATGGTGGATGCCAACCAGGCCTGGGACCCTGGCCAGGCGCGGAGCATGAGTGCCGCGCTGGCGGGGTTCGCGCCGCTGTGGCTGGAAGAGCCGATCACCGCCGATCAGCCCCTGTCCGTGTGGAAACAACTGGCGCGCGATTCGGCAATTCCGCTCGCGGCAGGCGAAAACCTGCGCGGCATGGAGGCCTTCGAGGCCGCGCTGGGAGCCGGCGCATTCGGCGTAATCCAGCCCGATCTGGGCAAGTGGGGCGGCTTCAGCGGCTGCCTCGAAGTCGGAAAAATGGCGCGCGCGCGCGGCGCCATGTTCTGTCCGCACTGGCTGGGCGGCGGCATCGGCCTCGCCGCGACGCTGCACCTCAAGGCCGCGATAGGCGGTCCGGGTTATGCCGAAGTCGACGCCAACCCCAATCCGCTGCGCGATCCGGGCGTGATCCCGGCATTCAGGGTCCACGAGGGCAGCATTACGCTCAGCGATATTCCCGGGCTCGGAGTCGTGCCCAACCTTGCCGCAATCGAGCCTTACCGGGTCCAATAATTGAATCCAAGTCCGCATCGGCCAGTGAGCGAGGCACAGCCCGCCGCGGAGGCGCCCGCAGCGGATGCCCCGCGCATCTGCCTGATCGCCGCGATGGCGGCGAACCGCCTCATCGGCAGAAACAACGCCCTGCCCTGGCACCTGCCGGCCGACCTCAAGCGCTTCAAGGCGCTGACCACGGGCCATCCGGTGGTGATGGGACGCAAGACCTACGAATCCATAGGCAGGCCCCTGCCGGGACGACGCAACCTGGTGATCAGCCGCAATGCAGGCTATCGCGCCCCGGGCTGCGAGGTGGTTCACTCCCTGGACGACGCGCTTGCCGCCTGCCGCGGCGCCGCCGAGATTTTCATCATCGGAGGCGCCGAGTTGTACCGCGAATCGCTGCCGCGCGCGCACTGCCTGGAATTCACCGAGATCCACGCGGAATTCGAAGGCGATGCCTTCTTCCCCGAGTTTTCCCAGATGCAGTGGCGCGAAGCCGGGCGCGAAATTCACGGCACCGAGGCCGGCAGCGCGTTCCGCTACGATTTCGTCCGCTACGAACGCTCTGCCTGAGAGCGCCCGTTACGAGAAGGGGGAAAGCCGCTACGCCTGCTCCCCCGAGAGCCCAACCCGCCTGCTGCCCGGCCCTGCCGCAGGCCGGATGCACGAATTATCCGAATTGTGTTGACCTCTGGTCCCGCGTACTGTATAAAGAACCCCGCAGGAATGTAAGGTAGTGGAATTGCTGGTCCGTCGTAGCCGCGTTCGCGGTACTCCTCAGGTCTTCGTTTTCCTCCTTGAAGTTCTCGCATTCGGGCGCAAGCCTATTTTAATTTTTTTTCTAGGAATAACAGACATGAGTACAGGTACCGTTAAATGGTTCAACGACGCCAAGGGTTTCGGCTTTATCACCCCCGATGGCGGCGGCAAGGACCTTTTCGCACACTTCTCGGCCATCCAGGGCAACGGCTTCAAAAGCCTCCAGGAAAACCAGAAGGTGACGTTTGACATCACCGCCGGCCAGAAAGGCGACCAAGCGATCAACATCAAGCCGGTCGAGTAATCAGCCGGTTTGAACAAGAAAGCCCGCGAAAGCGGGCTTTTTTTTGGCTCGCGCGCGGCGCCAGGCACGCGCCGCGGTGCGCTCCGGCTCAGCGCAACGACGTCTGGCGCACGCAGTCCACGTGATAGCGCCCGTCTTCGTCCTTCACCAGCCCGTGAATGTCGGTCTCGAAGCCGGGGAACCGCGTGTTGAAGTCGCGCGCGAACTGCAGGTAGCGCACGATGGTCTCGTTGAATCGCTCGCCCGGGATCAGCAGCGGGATCCCCGGCGGATACGGGGTCACCAGCACGCTGGTGACCCGCCCCTCCAGGTCGTCGATCTTGACCCGGTCGATCTCGTGGTGCGCCATGGCGGCGAAAGCGTCCGAGGGCTTCATTGCCGGCTGCATGTCGGACAGATACATCTCGGTGGTCACGCGCGCCACGTCGTTCGCCTTGTACATGCCGTGGATCTGCTCGCACAGGTCGCGCAGCCCGAGCTTCTCGTAGCGCTGGTGCTTCTGGCAGAACTCCGGCAGCGCGCGCCACACCGGTTGGT
>JAJZUN010000237.1 GCA_021848555.1 Pseudomonadota bacterium
GAAGGCGAGCGCGCGCTCGGACGCGTATTGCGCGAGATGAAACCCGATCTGTTCGTGGTCAATTCGTCCCATTGGATCTGTACGTTCGGCTGGTACGCGACTTGCCAGAGCCTGCACCAAGGGGTGTGCGTCGCGGACGAGGCGCCGGACCTGATTCCGGGCCTGGCGTACGAACGCAAGGGCGACAGCGAGTTCGCTGCGGCGCTGGTCGATGAATGGCAGGCGCAGGGAATTCCCGGCGGGCGCAACGAATCGCCGCATTACGCCTGGGATTACGGCAGCCTGGTGCCCCTGCTATATCTGGACCCCGGGGCCGTGATTCCCGTCGTGCAGATTCCGACGGTGATTCTTGCGAACCACGCCGAGTGCATGCAGGCTGGCCGCGCTGTGCATGCGACCGCGAAGCGGCTCGGCCGGCGTGTTGTCTACATTGCCAGCTCGGCCTTCAGCCACGACCTGGTGCGCGGGCGTCACTTCAAGCCCACGGCCGAGCGCGAAGCGCTGGACCAGCGCTTTATCGATCAGTTGAAGCGGGGCGCGGTAAATGAAGCCATAGCCTGGTTTCCGGAATACAGCCGCACGGTCGTCGCCGAAATGAATGGCAAGCCGCTGGCGGCCATGCTCGGTGCTTTGCAGGCGCTGGCCGAAGACGGCGTGACGCTGGCGGGAGAACAATTCGGCGGGTACGCGCAATCCTCCGGCAGCGGCAACGCCAGCGTGATGGTGCGGACGCGCTAGTCCGGCGGGCCGGGGCATGATTCCAGCCAGCGGCAGACACCTCTCCCTGGAGCCGGAGTTCGACTGCCGCCAATATCTTCGTTGTATCGGACTCGGGGTTTGATTCGATTGCCCAATGACAAACATTCCTGGTAAAGAAATGGAATACACCCATGAGACCGTCACCGGCGCCTACGGCCCGGTTGGCAGGACGCTGTTGAAGCTGTCCAAACTGGTGGCGGTGGCGGGCGGGCTGGTTTTCGTCGCGCTGGTCGTCATGTCGATTATTTCCATTGTGGGCCGCAAGCTATTCAGTGTTGTCGTTCCAGGCGATTTCGAAATACTGCAAATGGGCGGCGCCTTTGCTTCTGCGACCTTCTTCGCCTATTGCCACATGATTCACGGGGACGTAAAAGTCGACTTCTTTACCCAACACCTGGCGCCGCGCAAAGTGGCGGTGCTCGACGCGGTGGGGTCGCTGCTGATCGGCTTGTTTGGCGCGCTGCTTGCCTGGCGGACAGCCGTAGGCGCGGCGTCTTTGAACGAGACCCACGAGACGTCGATGATTCTTGGCTGGCCGGTGTGGGTCGCGCAAGGGCTCATGGTCCCGAGCTTCATCCTGATGGCGATCGTCGGCTTCTATATGTGCGGCCATCTGCTGCGCCTCGCTGCGGGAAGAATCAAGTGAGCGGTACGCACATCGGCTTCATCATATTTGGCATCCTGATGCTGCTGCTGGTGCTGCGCGTACCGATCGGCATCGCCATGTTCATGGTCGGCGCGGGAGGCTACGTCTATCTGTCCAACGGGGCAATGTTGCCGCTGCTCAACGCGCTGAAGAATCTCGCCTACGCGCGGCTCTCGAATTACGACCTGGTGGTGATCCCTCTGTTTCTGCTGATGGGCCAGTTCGCCACGCACGGCGGCTTGAGCCGAGCGCTGTTTCGCTGCGTCAGCGCATTTTTGGGGCACCGCAAAGGCGGCATTGCGATGGCGGCAATCGGGGCCTGCGCCGGATTCGGTGCGATTTGCGGCTCGTCGCTCGCCACGGCGGCGACCATGGGGCAGGTGGCCCTGCCCGAGTTGCGCCGCTACAATTATTCGGGCGCGCTCGCCACCGGCAGCCTCGCGGCCGGGGGAACGCTCGGCATCATGATTCCGCCATCGGTGCCGCTGGTCATCTACGCCATTCTGACGCAGGAATCGATCGGCAAGCTGTTCATGGCGGCCGTCATACCCGGCATCATCGCCATGCTCGGCTATATGCTCGTGGTGCAAATCATCGTCACGATCAACCCGGCCGCCGGCCCGGCGGGCCCGCGCGTCGCCTGGAGCGAGCGCCTGCGCAGCCTGTTGCTGGTATCTCCGGTGCTGCTGGTATTCCTCGTCGTGATCGTTGGCATCTACGGCGGTTGGGCCAACCCGACGGAAGCTGCGGCGATTGGCGCGGCCGCCTGCGGCCTGCTTGCGGTGACGACCGGCGGCATGCGCATGCAAGGCTTGATCGATAGCGCTGCCGGCATGGCCCAGGCCACCGCGATGATTTTTCTGGTGCTTCTGGGTGCGGATATGATGAACACCGCGCTGGCGGTATCGCAGATGCCGGCAGAGCTGGCGACCTGGGTACAACGCAGCGGACTATCACCGTTGCTAGTCCTGGGCGCGATATTGTTGATTTACATCTTCCTGGGCTGCGTCATGGACTCGCTGGCGATGATCCTGCTGACCATTCCCATCTTCTACCCGATCGTGATGGGCCTGGATTACTTCGGCATGCCGGTCAGCGACAAGTCGATCTGGTTCGGGATACTGGCCTTGATGGTGGTTGAAATCGGCTTGGTACATCCACCCGTCGGCTTGAACGTCTACATCATCAACCGGCTGGCCAAGGACGTACCGTTGACCGAGACCTTCAAGGGCGTCATTCCGTTTTTGCTTTCAGACTTCGTTCGAATTACCTTGCTGGTGTTCTTTCCCACGCTCTCGCTCTACCTGATTCACACTTTCGCGTAAGGCAAGGGTCGTTCTGCGCGGGGGACTTTCCTCTTGTGGTTACGTTTGGAAGTCGCGGGCGCCGAGGGTATTGAATCAGCTGCAGCAAGAATGCCTTGCATGCGCGACTTGATTGCTGCCTATTGCGTCTGCCGGCAATGCGTCTCGCGCACGAATACGAGCAGTACCAGCGCGGCGGCGAGCCAGACCAGCATCACGGTAAAACCGGCGCGGTAGGCGCGGAAATCGTAAACGCGGACGCCGTTGGCGAAGGTCCCGGTCCAGCGCTGGTCGAGCATCCAGCCGACCGCCGGCTGCATGATCATGCCGCCCAGCATATTGCCCATATTGGCGATCCCCCCGGCGGTGCCGGCCAACGTCGCCGGGGCCGATTCCTTGGCGATGGCAAAGCCCACCATGACCGCGGCAGAGGCGCAACCGGTGAATCCGAGCAAGGCGATCAGCAGCGGCAAGGGCAAGGCCGGTATCAGCAGCACGGCGCACCACCCGGCCGTAGCCAGCACCGTGCCGAGCGCATACAGCGGCTTGCGCCGGCGCAGGCGGTCCGAGAGCGCGCCCACGAGCGGCCCCCCCACCGCCCAACTAACGAGCAGCAGCGAGGTGACCATGGAGGCCTGGGACGTGCTGATTCCGTATTGGGTGCTTAGAAAAGGCACGCCCCACAGCCCGCCGAAGGTGAGGGTGGGTCCGGAAACCGCCCCCGAAATCAGGAACACCAGCCAGACATTCCGCGTGGCGAGCGTGCGTATTATGCTGTGCAGTATCGGCGCGCGCCGCGCCGGCGCTGCCGCGGCGTAGCTGGCGTAGCCGCGCTCGGCAGGGTCGTCGCGGACCGCCAGCCAGATGACCACCGCCAGCAGCCCGGTCAGCGCCGCGGAGACGCAAAGCACGCCGCGCCAGCCGAATGCGTCGACCAGCCGCCGCAGGGGCACACCGGCCGATACCGCGCCCAGAATTCCGCAGGCCAAGGCGAGCCCGGAGAGCATGGCGAAACGCGTCGGCGCGAACCAGTGGCCGGCGAGCTTGAGCATCGCGACGAAGGCGACACCCACCGAGCCGCCGATCAGCAGCCGGCCCAGGCCGGCGGCGGCGTATCCGGGCGCGAGCGCAAACAGCAGCGTGCCCGCCGCCGCGATCGCCGCTCCGGCGGTGAGCACGCGCCGCGGCCCCCAGCGGTCGGCGAGCACGCCGGCCGGGATCTGCATCGCCACATAGCTGTAGTAATAAAACGAGGCAAGATTGCCCAGCGCTGCCGCGCCCAGTGCGAATTCGCTCATCAGCTCGCGCGTGATGACTGCCGGGGCGACGCGCTGGTAGAAACCGATCAGGTAGAAGGCCGCGCCCAGGCCCCACATTGCAAAGGCAAGGCGAAGCGGCGGATAGGCTGCCTGGTTTGAACTCAAGGTGGATGCGGTGGTGCCTGTGCAGGATTCGGGGTGTCGGGTTCCAGACTTCACTGGAGCGCCGTCAGTATACGGCCAGGCATGGTTGCGGTGTATTCTGTCTTTTCCGGGCGAGCCCGGCGGTGGACAGATGGTGGGGGGGCGAAGTAGAATTCTCCGCATCGCGCCGATTTGATGTCAGATTGCGGGCGCCGCCGGTCCCGGCCGGACGAAAAATAAATACTGCTAAAGCGCGGGAACCCGTACCTGGCTTGCAGTACGGGTTTTTTTATTGTGCGATCTCGAACGAAACAATGACCAAAGCCGCACAACTGGAACGTCTGCTTGGCGAGCGCATCCTGATTCTGGATGGCGCCATGGGGACCATGATCCAAAGCTACAAGCTGGCCGAAGCGGACTATCGCGGTGAGCGCTTCGCCGATTTCGCGCAGGATCTGCGTGGCAACAACGATCTGCTGTCGCTGACGCGGCCGGGCATCATCCGCGAGATCCACGACGCCTATCTGGACGCGGGCGCCGACATCATTTCCACCAACACCTTCAACTCCAATGCGCCGTCGATGGCCGACTACGGCATGGAGGGCCTGGTGTACGAGCTCAATCGCGACGCCGCGCGGCTCGCGCGTGCGGCAGTGGACGCCTGCATGCACCAGACACCGGGGAGAAAGTGTTTTGTCGCCGGCGTGCTCGGTCCAACGACCAAGACCACCTCGATTTCACCCGATGTCAACGACCCGGGTTTCCGCAATATCGACTTCGATACCCTGGTCGCCGCCTACGGCGAGTCGCTGCGCGGCCTGCTCGACGGCGGCGCGGACTTGATACTGGTCGAGACCATTTTCGACACGCTCAACGCCAAGGCGGCGCTGTTCGCCATCGACTGCGCGTTCGAGCAGCGCGGCCGGCGCTGGCCCATCATCATTTCCGGCACCATCACCGATGCCTCGGGGCGCACCCTCACGGGGCAGACGCCGGAGGCGTTCTGGAACTCGGTGCGCCACGCGCGGCCGCTCGCGGTGGGTCTGAACTGCGCCCTCGGGGCCAAACTGATGCGGCCGTATATCGAGGAGCTGTCCGGCGTCGCCGACGCCTATCTCAGCTGCTATCCCAATGCCGGGCTGCCCAATCCCCTGTCGGAAACCGGTTACGACGAGACGCCCGACTATACTTCCGGCCAGCTGCAGGAATTCGCCAAGAGCGGCTTCCTCAATATCGTCGGCGGCTGCTGCGGCACCACGCCGGCGCACAT
>JAJZUN010000238.1 GCA_021848555.1 Pseudomonadota bacterium
GCGACGGCGGCGGCAGCACGGCCTGCAGGCCGGCAAAGCCGTCGCCGGCCTGGGCGATCGCGCGCGGCGCGTCTTCGCGGAAATATTGCTGCAGCAAGCGGCTCTCGGTGCTGTGCAGCTCGAACATGCGCAGCCGGTCCTGCGCGCGCAACAGTTGCAGCGCGAGCTGCGGCGACCCCGGGTAACGGCGCAACACGCCGTCCGGATTGAGCGCGCGCACCTCGGCGACATAGTCGGCGAGCGCCGGCGGCAGGTCATCGCGCGCCCACAGCCGCGCGATGCCGCTCTCGTACTCCGCATTCTTGAGCGCATAGCCCTCGTCCAGCGCGTACATCGCGGCACCGGCGTGGGTGTCGACAAACCACAGCGGTTTGTCCTTCTGCGTGAGGTAGGCGAGCAACTGCACCAGCACCGCGTGTTTGAGCACGTCGGCATGGTTGCCCGCGTGAAACCCGTGGCGGTAGCTGAGCATTTATTGCATATGGCGCGACCGCAGGCGCCCGGCGCTACGCCGGCTGCGCGCGCGCCCGCAGCGCCGGGCCCAGGACCGCCGCCGATTCGCGTATCAGCTTCACCGTGGTGTCCCAGCCGATGCAGGGGTCGGTCACCGAGCAGCCGTAGATCAGTTTGGACTTGTCCTCGGGGATAGGCTGGTTGCCTGCGACGAGGTTGCTCTCCAGCATCAGGCCGACGATGGAGTTGTTGCCTTCGATGATCTGGTGCACGCAATCGTGGAACACCAGGGGCTGCAGCTCCGGTTTCTTGCGCGAATTGGCGTGCGCGCAGTCGATGACCAGGTTGGGGCTTAGCCCGGCCTGCGCCAGTTCCTGTTCGGTCAGCGCCACCTGCGCGGTGTCGTAGTTCGGGCTTTCGCCGCCGCGCAATACGATATGCCCGTAGGCGTTGCCGCGGGTGCGCACGATGGCGGGGGTCCCCTCGAAGGTGATACCGAGGAAACTATGCGGCTCGCGCGCCGAGCGGATGGCGTTGATCGCAACGCCGATATTGCCGTCGGTGGCGTTCTTGAACCCCACCGGCGCCGACAGGCCGCTCGCCATTTCGCGATGCGTCTGCGATTCGCTGGTGCGCGCGCCGATGGCGTACCAGGCGATCAGGTCGCCGAGGTACTGCGGCGAAGCGGGGTCCAGCGCCTCGGTGGCCGCAGGCACGCCCATGGCCGCCAGATCGCTCAGGAAACGGCGCGCTCGCTCCATGCCTTCCTCGATGTGGAAGGAGTCGTCCATGTGCGGATCGTTGATGAAGCCCTTCCAGCCGGTGACGGTCCGGGGCTTTTCGAAATAAACGCGCATCACCAGATACAAATGGTCCTGCACTTCCGCCGCGAGCTCGCGCAGGCGGCGCGCGTAGTCCAGGCCGGCCACCGGATCGTGGATGGAACAGGGACCGACGATCACCAGCAGACGCGGATCCGTGCGGTCCAGCACGCGGCACAGGGTGGCGCGCGCCGCGGCGACGAATTGCGCGCCGGCATCGGCCAGCGGTACGCGCTCGTGCAGATCCCGCGGCGAAGGCATCGCCTCGAACGCGAGGACGTTGAGGTTTTCAGTCGAGGGGAAACTCATTGCGCTTGCCCGAGCATGCCCTTTTTCAGGTCGGCGTCGACCGGCTTGTCGCCCAGCCAGATGCGCAGCACCGCGCGATAGAAGTCCTCGCCCGGGATGGCCTTGCCCCTCGCCTGCCCGTTCAGGCTCACCGTGGTGCCCGTGTCCGGCTGGAAATCGAGCAGGATCACGTCGCCCTGCTTGGCGTCGGTCAACAGCGCCAGCAGTTCGGCGATGCGCGGCTTCATCGCCTCGACCTCGGCGGCGCCGTTGTTGGCGTGTATGCCGCTTTCGAACGCCTCGTTGAGCTGCTGCGCGGACAGCTCGCGCAGCATGCTGAGGGCCACGCGCTTCGCGCCCTTTTGCGCCAGCGCCTCGGCGGCGGCCGATTTCTTCTCGGCCAGATAGAGCGCGCCCACGTAGACCTTGAAGAAAACGCGCGTACGGATGCCGGCGCCGTTCAGCACCAGCTCGCTCGCGCCCAGTTTGATCCTGTCCTCGAGCTTCACGCCCGCCACCTCGGCCGCCGACGCGGGCAATGCCGCGAGCAACAACATCAATGCCAGCCATCGTTTCATGCTACCTCCGCTAATTGGTAGGTTCTGCATAACCGGAATGCCAAGCCGCGCGAAGTGAACATCGCGCGCGCCCCGGCCGCCGACTACGCGCTTTCGTATAAACGCGTGAGCACGAATTCCCTGTGCCCCAGCGCCTCGGCCGCGGTGAGCCGGCCGTTGGCGGTGCGGAACATGCAGTCGAGCAGCGCGTCGCCCGCCTCGTCCTGGGTCATTTCGCGGCGCAGGAGGCCGGACACGTCGACGTCGATGTGCTCGGACATGGTGCGAACGGTGCGCGGATTCGCCGACAGCTTGATCACCGGCAGGATGGGATTGCCGATGACATTGCCCTGCCCGGTCGGAAACAGATGCACCGCGAAACCGCTCGCCGCCAGCAGCGTCACCATTTCAGCCGCCGCGGAGGACGAGTCCATGAACCACAGGCCGGGACCGCCCGGCACTTCGGCTTTGTCGATCACACCGTCGATCAGGCATTTCTTGCCGATTTTCTGGATGTTGCCGAGCGCCTTTTCCTCGATGGTGGTGAGCCCACCCAGGATGTTGCCCTTGGTCGGCTGTGAATCCATCAGGTCGCTGGTCTTGTGCCTGTCTATCACTTCCTGGTAGCGGTCGAACATGGCCATGAACTGCTTGCGCACCTTGGGTGTGCGGCAGCGCGCGGCCACCAGGTGTTCGCCGCCGGTGATTTCGGTGGTCTCGCCGAAGCACAGCGTGACCTTGTGCGGATAAAGCTTGTCGAAAGCGTTGCCCACGGTGGGATTGGCGCCGCAGCCGGATGTCGTATCGGATTCGCCGCACTTGGTCGACACCCACAGGTCTTTCAGCGGACGCTCCACGCGGCGCAGTTCCGAAGCCCACTGCACATACTCCCGGGCCGCCCTGGAGGCGCGCATGATGGTGTCATGATCACCATGCTGCTCGATGCCGAAGCCGACAACGGGCTTGCCGGTCTTGGCGATGCCGTCGACCACGCGCTTGGTCCACTCTTCCTCGATGCCGATCACCACCACCGCGGCGACGTTGGGATTGGAGCCGGTGCCGATCAGGGTGCGAAAGTGCAGCTCCAGGTCGGCGCCGAACTGCAGCCGGCCGTAGGGGTGGGGCAGCGCCATGGCGCCCTTGATGTTGTGGGCCACCGCTTCGCAGGCCGCGTTGGCAAGGTCATCGACCGGCAGGATGATGACGTGGTTGCGGACGCCGATGCGGCCGTTCTCGCGCTTATAGCCCCAGAACTTCGCTTTGGAAAGATTCATCGATTGCCCCGTCTACCAGCGTTTGGTCTTGAGGTTGTGCACGTGGGTGTGCTCGCCCACCTTGATCGGCGCCACCACCCGGCCGATGTCCACGCCGTACTTGATCACCGTGTCGTTCGCCTTCAACGCCTTGATCGCGAGCTTGTGCCCGATCGGAATGTCGTTCTGCGCCCGCACCTTGATTTCCTTGTCCTGGTCCATGATCCAGCCGTTGAGCCGCTGGCCGGACTTGACGCCTTCGACGACGACGACGCCGACCGAATCGTGCTCGTCATGCACCACAAAATGAATCATGCTCGCTCCTCGTATGCCCGCAGGCGGTTGCGGAAGGCTGATTCTACCAGCTATGACAAGAGGGCTAGGGCGTCACCGCGGTGAAGAACACCGAAGACTCGGGCGCGGAACTATCGTACAGGCCGTGATTGAGTCCGGACGGTCCACGCGTCATTAGTTTAGGTTTCCGGTGAAAATACCAGGTCGGGCACCACGACTTCCCAGCGCTCGCAGCGAGCATGACCCCAATATTCCACTTCAGAATCTTCCCGCTCGCGCAGGATGATTGCAGCCACGCTGGCGGCTATGCAGCTCGTTGCCGCGGGCGGGGCATAGGCCCGGGCGAGCCATCCAACAGTATTGCCCTTGCCATCCACTAGCGCCCAGTGCTCATGGTCCCTTTGCAACTGAAGGGGATCACCTGGATTCAGCGCAGCGATGGCTTGGTGCACAGCATGGTCTGGAGCGCGACGGCCCGCGAATCCGAGATCCACGTCCCTGAGAGTGAGCCGCGCATAGTGGCGCGCCAGTTCCGATGAGGGGGCTGGTAGAAGGGTAGTTGTACGACGCAGAACGCTTGCGCCATCGGGCAGAGCATCCAGCAGGGCATGAGCGCTATCGAATCGGGACAAGGTCAGAGTCTTTCTGGCCCGCGTCATAGCTACGTAGTAAAGCCGGCGCGGCGCATCGCGGTCTTCATTTCGACCCACTTTGTCCCAGCCACCGTCCAGCACCACCACATGATTGAACTCCAAGCCCTTTGCTCGGTGTGCTGTGAGCAGCATCAACCCGGTCTGCCGGCGGCGCACCTCGCGGCCCCATTCGGCGAGCCACTCGATGAAGTGGCCGACCGGCAATTCGGCCCCGCCGGTCTCCAGCCCATACTCGGCGACCGCCTCGCGCAACAACGACCACCAGGGGCCGGCGGCCTGCTGATCAAGCCATCGCCCGATGGCGCCGGTGTCTACGAGTTTTGTCCTCTGCGCGCGCAGCCATTCGACCAAGACCTGGGTTTCGCGCAGGCGCCAGAAATGCGGCGCCTCTTCATCGGCCATTTGCACCGGAATATGATTGAGTTCGCAATAGCTCCTCACCGGCTCCAAATACTTCCACTCCCGGGCGATCACCGCAGTGCCGGCCCAATCGCGATCCGGCGCCTGCGCGAACAGGCGCTGCAATTCCGTCATTACCGCCACTGCCTGCGTCATGGAGTCCTTGCCTGCCGGCAGGACTTGCACGCGGCCTTTGCCGACGGAGTCGATGTTTTGCCAGGCACCGCCGGCGGCGGCTTTCGACCGGGCACGGTCAATGCTGATCGGGTGGTCGGCCTTCATGCGTTCGCGCGCCGGGTCGATAACCAGGTTAGCCGCGGCAACGATGCGGGCGGTGGAGCGATAGTTATCGGTCAGGAACACGGGCTTCGCCGCATAGTCAGACTCGAAGCGGCGGATGAATTCAACCGAAGCGCCATCAAAGGCATAGACGTTCTGGTCGTCGTCCCCCACTGCGAACAGGCTAAGCCGTCGATCTTCCTCCTGCAAGGTGCGCCCCGCCAATGCGGAGATGAGTTCATATTGACCTGCGTTGATATCCTGATACTCGTCCACCAGAATCCAGCGAAAGCCCGCGAGCAGCCGATCTCGCTGTTCGTCGGCCTCTTCCGGCGCCGAGCCCGCGCCCTTCAACAGTGCCACCGCTTGTTGCAGC
>JAJZUN010000239.1 GCA_021848555.1 Pseudomonadota bacterium
ACACGCCTTTTACGGCCTGCACATAGCCGGCCAGGGCGGCGTCCACATTGGCCATGCGCTTGAGCAACTGACCGTAAAGGTCGCGGTCGCTCCACACCAATTCCACGCGTCCGGCGGCGAGCTTGGCCAGGTCCGCGCCGCCGGCCTTGGCGTGCCGTTCATACAGGTCGGTGCGCAGAAACAGCTTGGCGCGGATGCGCCGCCAGCGGCGTGCATAGGCGGCCCAAAACGCCACCAGTCCACGCACCCCGGCCTCAATCAGCTTCCAGTCGCCGTCCCCGAGCTTGTCCAGTTCGTCGTACGTTACGAAGACAAATCGATTCTCTTTCTCCAGCCGTTCGTCCAGTCGATCCAGCGCCACGACGGGTTTTGTTGCAAGTTCGCGAAACGCTTGATATATGGAACTAATCTCCGCACCCTGTGGAGCGAACAGTGGTTCCAGACCGGCCTTTTCATCTACGCTCAACTGCGTCTTGAGGATGCGAACGAGATAGGCGAACCACAGTTCACGCAAGGCTTCCATGCTGTTGCCTTGGGCATGTATGAAGTTGCGCAGTCCGATCGCCTCGAATGTATCGCGGTCCGCCGGATACGCGCACAACCATTCCGAGACCCCGACCGGCAGGCGCACCGCCGGCGCGTAGACCTTCACCGCATCGAACAACGCAGCGTCCGTCAGCACGCGGGCGATCTCTGTCTTGCCAGAGCCGCGCGGGCCCACCACCAGCACCACGTCCGGGTCGAGCAGACGCAAGTGCTCTGCTACGGGATAGTAGCCCGGCCCGATGCGATCTACGGCGGCGCCTTCAGCCCGGCCCGCGCTACCAATGTTCTGCAACGCCTGTAACAGCGTGCGACGCTCTTCGTTCCACTGGCTGCTCATGTTTCGGGCTCCGTTAGAAAGCGGCTCACGATACGCTCGACAATCGGTGGATAAGGCCCGCTGCAAAGAGCGTCGGCAACCTCGGCGATATCCCAAAAGCTCGCCAATTTGCTGTCGTAGTCCACGGGCATCGGTGCATGCGGCGCGTCCTGGCTGTCCTTGTCTTCGACTGTCCAGAAAGTGTCTTGGTCGGCTTCATCGTCGGCGAGGTAATAGCGCGCATCAAATTCTGCATCGGCACGACCGACAAATTGTGTCTTCGCAGCCTTGCCCAGATCGCCCGCAGGCACCATCGCTTGCACCAGGAGCACTTCGGCTTGCAGGCGGTTCTCCAACACCCGTGAGGTACCCAGGCGATCAAGCACGCGATTCAGCCCTTGCCAGCTCTGATCGTTTGTCGTTCCCAGCAGCACATGCAGATGCGCAATGCCGGAGAGCAATTGGCCTGCCGGCTCGGAAATGCCGGTGCGCGCATCCAACAGAATCCACCTTGGTTTCAGCTCGTCGCGCACGCGGGCGAGCAGCTTCCAGAGTCCGCTCTCGTGAGCTTCGGGGGCCTCTTCGAGATCAACCCGCGCCAGCTTGTCGGCGTAATGTTCGTCCATGTAGCCGGACGGAAAAACCACGATCTCGCCACCGCCCGATACGCGGTCGCAGCGATGGTAATAGTCGGAGAGCTGCGCCTCGACCGGCGCTCGTTCGAGCAGAAAATCGACTACCCCCCAGCGGGCCGTCGTTCCCTCTGCGTCCGCCGAAAGCAGCCGGCCTATGCCCGGCGAATCCAGATCGAAATCAAGCACGCAAACACGCTCACCCAGGCGTGCCCGCTGGATGGCGAACGAGGCGAGCAGCGTGCTGCGGCCGAGACCGCCCTTGAACGAATAGAAAACGACGATGGGAGGTCCGTTATCGGGTGCAGTCCAGGGGGGATCGACCGGCTTGGTGAACCAGGCCGTGCGGCTGCGATGGCGGTTTAGGATGCGCAAGCGCGGCTCGTCGGCGTCGCCCCGCGCCATCTCCCATGCGGAGTCGTAGACCTTCCGGGTCACCGTATCGAGCTTCTCGATAGGCAACAACTCGTTTGCCCACCATGCGCCGCATCGGCTTGCCAGGTCTTGTTCAAGCCCGCTCGTATCGAGCCCGCCACAGGCCCACAGCGCCAATCGCAGTTTCCCGAACAGATCCACGATCAGCATCCCTTGAACCTTTGGCGGCTGAGCGGCGACCCAGGCGCTTGCCGCGCCAATGGCGGCTTTTTTGGCTTCGTCGAAATGAATGAATGGCATCAGATCACTCCATCAAGTCGCATCTGGGCGACCGTTTCTCGATATACGGCATCGGCGATATTGCACCACGCCTGCGCGTCGCCCGGTGACATACTTGGCGACCGATAACGCATTTCCGGTTTCCATGCGCCGATAGCGGATGAGGGCACGCTGCTGGTAGTCGAACTGAAATAGCGAGCAGTTTTTGCGCCAGCTACAGAAGCCAGGGCAGCAACATTGCTGGCAAGCAGGTTCAAGTCATGGCCCCTCCGTCCCCAAGGGTTCGAACCGGAAGAGGGCACCCCCGTCTCATGCAACCACAAGCTCTTGAGTGCGCATTCCACCACATAGCCGCTCAGATACGCCGCACCATCGGCGCGTTTCTGTCCGAGCAAGATTTGCGCATCCAGCAGATGCTTGAGCGCGGCGTCGGGATGATCGTCACCTTGCGGGGTGCGCAGTCTGGACATCGACTAGGCCTCCCCTTTGTCGAATAGATCATCGGTGCCCGGCGCGGCGACGCGCGGCGATTTTCCGTCTTGCCGCGCCAGCCGGGTGATCTCCGGCCAGCTCTGCACCAGGCCGTTGTAGGCCATCGCCTCGAGCGCGCGCTTCTTGCGCTCGCACAGGGTGTAGAGGCGGTAGCACAGTTCGCGGGCGGTCTCGGCTCGGCTGCCGAGCTTGGCCACCAGCGCCGCCGCCGCGCCCTCGCCGCCGGCTTCGAGCACGCGGATCAACTGATGCACCATTTCCCAGACGGTGAGGCGAGTATCGGTGGTGGGGTCCCAGTCGGCGGGCAGCTCATGGGGTTTCAGCAGACGCACCTTGCCCGCCCTGGACACCAGAATATGGGCCTCGACCAGACCGGCCACGGCGGTGTTCTTGGACTTGGAGAGCTGTTCGGCGACGCCGTAATCGCCCTCAAGAAAACCGGTCTGCTCGAACCAGGTGAGCGCCCAGCGGCTGTCGGCGTCGAAGTCGCCCTCCTGCTCGGCTAGTGCTTCGTCGAGGGTCTGGTTGATCAGCGCCAGTGCAGCTCGCACCGAGAGCGGCTTGCCTTCGGCATCGAGCACCTTGGCGTAGCGAGTATAGACCGCCATGCCGGGGCCGATGGCTGCCTGCGCCAGATCCACCGGCGCGATGTTGCCCGCCTGCAGATGGCGCATCGCCTCAGGCAGCTCGGCTTTCAACGCGGCGACGAACTCGCGGCGGGTGGCGGTAGGCGCGTTGGCTGCGCGTTGGCGGCAGACGAGGACGATGCTGGAGGCTAATGCATTACGCAGTGTCTTGAGGGCACCACCCAGCTCGGTACGCATCGGCCAGGTGCCGCCGATGGCAAAGCCGGCCTCGATGACGGCCGCCAGAAAGGTATCCCAGCCGGTATTCGTTGTGCCGTCCGCACCATCGCTCTCGGCCTGTTTGAATGCGTAATAGATAGTGACCGGGAACGCCGGATGGGCCTGCTCGGCGAGCCGATGCATAGCTTGGGTCATGCCATCCATGAAAAAAACTCCCGCTGAGTCCTTGTCTTGATGTCGGTAGGAAAAGGCAACTAGCTCATCCGCCTTTGGAACGGCTAGAGTGGAAAAGAGGCTGGGGAAAATCGGTTTCAGGGAGTGACGTAGCCACACGTAGAAGAAGTCCGATAGGTCGGCGTATGGTACGTTGTCGTAGTAGGGCGGATCGGTACTGACAACCGGCAGCATGCCAGAGACACCCTCCGAGTTCTGAGCCGCAGCTTGCCACGCGTGCCCTGCTAATCCCGAACCCAAACCCGCTAATACTTTCGCACAGTCCGAGAAGGCTCCCTCCCAATCTCCTCCGGCACCAGCAAACGGATTACACTCGGGATAGTCCCAGACCATCTGGATTGCTTGCCTGCCAAACGCCCGGCCAGTCTTTCCCTCAGGGGCTCTCCATATACCCAGCGTGCAGTGATAGGACGTAACCTTCGAGACGGTCTCTCCTAAGTATGTCGCCACCGCATCAGCATAGGCCAGTGCGCCGACTCCGCCGGCATCAATGCCCTTGCCGTCATCGTTCAACCCTGCAGAAAGAGCATCACGCTTCACCCGTTCGCGCACCTCTTGAACAAGATCCGAGAACGTCGACAGCAACACAAGTTGACGATCAGTATAGAGTTGTGAGAACTGTCCCATGCCATAGGGCAGCACACCGATGTACTGCGTGCTGCCGGAGATTACAATCTCCGGCTTCCACCCCGGATTTGCCTCATGCGCGACGGTCTCCATCTCCTTGGTCGGGGATAGGTAGACCCGCCCGCGTTCGCCCTCGGCAACAATCGCCATCAAGCGTGCGCCCATGCGCCCTGCCTTGCCCTCGCCTTTGATGTAATCGCCCGAAATCGGCACGCCAGACATCAGGCAGAGAAAGTTAGCCCGCGCCAGCTTGGTGCCGTTCTTCGCGACTTCCGCATCTCTTGGTTTGCCCAGCTTCACCGTGAATCGGTAGCCGCCGCCTTCGATCACCGGCTCGACATAGGCCTCCTTGCCCGTCTTGGTCGAGAGCATGAAGGTGGAAGCGAGCGGCACGTCGACGTTGGCAAAGGCCGGGTTGGGGCTTTTCACCGTGCGCGCCCACAACCAGGCGATGACGGTGAGCTTCTGGCCGACGTATTTCTTCAGGTCTGGCCGTTCCTCGACCATCGCCGCCGTGACCTCGAGCTTGGGGTAGAGGTGGCCGATGCGCTTTTCCGCCTCGTCACGCATCCACTGGCCGTAGTAGCGCACGTCCTCGGCGAGGCCCTGGGCGCCTTTCCACTCTTTGGCGAACATCGTGCCCTCTCCCCCGGCCCCTCTCCCGCCTGCGGGCGAGGGGGGGTGGACGGGTGGCCTGCCGGCGAACTTCGGCGGGATCTCGATCATCGCCTTGTTGATCAGCACCGCCACCGGGTTGAGGTCGGAGGCATGGCTCTCCAGCCCCAGCCGCTGCGCCTCCAGCGGCAGCGCGCCGCCGCCGGCGAAGGGGTCGTGAAAGCCGGGCAGTTTGAAGCGGTCGAACAGCTCCCTGGCGCGCGGATGGTCGGCGTTCTCGGCGCAGGTGTAGCGCCAGCTCTGCCAGATCTCGTCGCGCGCCTGCTGCAACACCTGCTCGTTGGTGGTGTTCTCCCACTTCACCAGTGCCTCGATGATGCGGAACAGCCGCTGCCGCTCCTTCTCCTGCGCCTTCTCGGTCTTGAAGAGGTCCGGATGCGCC
>JAJZUN010000240.1 GCA_021848555.1 Pseudomonadota bacterium
GCCTTTGAACACGATGTGCAGCACGCCGGCGAAGGCCAGCGCCACACCGCCCAGTTGTATCGCGCCCATGCGCTCTTTCAGCACGAAACGGGACATGAGGGCGATCATGACCGGCGAGGTCGAATAGATCAGGGAAATATTGGTCGCCACCGTCGTGCGCGCGCCGACGTAGACGAAAGCGCCGCAGATCCACATGCCGAGCCCGCCCAGAACCAGGTATTGCTTCCATTCGCGCCGGATCGCGATCGGATGGGCGGCGATTTCGCGCCACGACATCGCCCCCAGCAACAGGAACGCGATCAGCCAGCGGCCGAATGCCAGCGCGTGCGGCGCGACGGTGTGCACCGCGCTGCGTCCGACGAGGTAGTTGACGCTCCACAGGGCCGGCGCGATGAAAATCAGGGCGTACGCCCATTGTTTGCGGTGTTTGGGGGTCAATTGAGCGCCAGGAAACAAGCACGGGGCGCGGTCGCGCCCCGGCTGCGCAATTATAGTGCAAGCCCGCGGAAAATCCATGCAGCCGACGCTGGGACTGCGCAACTCTGATTCGCAACAAAGGCCTGCCAACCGCTAGAATGGCGGCATGTCAGACAATATTACCGGACTGATCCTCGCCGGCGGCCAGGGCCGGCGCATGGGCGGCGTCGACAAAGGGCTGCAGATGTTCCGCGGCAAGCGCCTGGTCGACCACGTCTACGAGCGCCTCGCGCCGCAGGTCGGCGGCATCATCATCAACGCCAACCAGAACCACGACGCCTACAAGAGCTTTGGCGTGCGCGTGGTCAGCGACGCGATCGGCAATTTCGCCGGCCCGCTCGCCGGCCTGCACGCCGGCCTGTCGGTGTCGCGCCGCCCCTACCTCGCCACGGTGCCCTGCGATTCGCCCTTCCTGCCGGAGGATCTGGTCGAGCGCCTGAGGGCAAGGCTGAATGCATCGGGTGCCGCGATCGCGGTGGCCAAGACCGGGGGACGACCGGAGCCGGTGTTCTGCCTGGTGCGCAGCAGCGTCCTCGAGTCCCTCACCGCTTTCCTGAAAAGCGGCGGCCGCAAGGTCTATGACTGGTACGCCAGCCTGCCCTTGGTCGAGGTGGATTTCGACGACCAGGCCGCAGCGTTCAGCAATATCAACACAGCCGCGCAGCTCGAGGGTTTGGAACAGCAGGGCACGGCGCCGACCGACGCAAAGCTCCCGGCGGCCGATGCGATAGCGGCCCCGCCGGGCGGCGCGCCTGCGCGCACCGATTTACGCGACGCGCTCGCGCGCGTCGTGAGCTGCATGGACGATTACGATCCGAACTCGCTCAAGGTGGATAAAGCGCGCGAAGTCATCCACTCCCTGCTCACCCCGATCGCGACTAACGAAAAGCTCGCCGTGCGCGCGGCGCTGGGACGGGTGCTGGGCGCAGACATCATCTCCACGCTGGATGTGCCCGCGCACGACAACTCCGCCATGGACGGCTATGCGGTGCGCCACGCCGATCTTGAACCGACGGGAGAAACCGAGCTGCGCCTGGCCGGCAGCGCGCTCGCGGGACGCCAGTTCGCGGGCAAACCCGGCAAACACGAATGCGTGCGCATCATGACCGGCGCGGTGATGCCGCAGGGCCTGGACACCGTGGTGATCCAGGAAATCGTCCAGGTCGAGGGTGACCGGATACGCATCCCCGCCGGCCAGAAGAAGGGGCAGAACCGCCGTCTCGCGGGCGAAGACCTGGCCGCGGGCAAGCCCGTGCTCAAGACCGGGCAGCCGGTGGGCCCGGCCGAGCTGGGCCTGATCGCCTCGCTCGGGCTGGCCGAAGTCACGGTGCGGCGGCGCCTGCGCGTGGCATTTTTCTCCACCGGCGACGAGCTGGCCTCGGTCGGCGCGGCGCTGAAACCGGGCGAGGTGTACGACAGCAACCGCTATACGCTGTACGGCATGCTGTCGCGCCTGAACTGCGACCTGATCGACATGGGCGTGGTGCGCGACGACCCGGCCAGCCTGGAACGCGCGCTCAAGGCCGCGGCCGCCGATGCCGATGCGATCATCACCTCGGGCGGGGTGTCCGTGGGCGAGGCCGATTTCATCCGCGAACTGCTGGGCAAACTCGGCGAAGCCGTGTTCTGGAAAATCGCGATGAAGCCGGGCCGTCCCATGGCCTTCGGCAAAATCGCCCATGCCGGAAACGCAGCGCACTTCTTCGGACTGCCGGGCAATCCGGTCGCGGTCATGGTGACCTTCTATCAGTTCGTGCGCGACGCCCTGCTCGCGCTCTCGGGCCGCAGCGACGACTATGCGCTGCCGCTGCTGCAAGCGCCCTGCACTTGCGCCATCAAGAAGAACCCGGGACGCACCGAATACCAGCGCGGCCGGCTGGCGCGCGACGCGCGCGGCGCCTGGAGCGTATGCCCCACGGGCGCGCAGGGGTCGGGGGTGCTGCGCTCGATGGCGGAAGCCAACTGCTTCATCGTGCTCGAGCACGAGCGCGGCTCGGTCAAGCCGGGCGAACCGGTGCAGGTGCAGTTGTTCGACGGGCTGGTATAGTTTGAACCCCATGCAGCAGGCAAGCTCATTGCATCGCGCGCTGGCGCGGGCTCCCGGAGAACTCGCAACGGCGTTCCTGGGATGGGCCGCCAGCTGGTGGCGCGTGTTCCACTTCGGCGCGCTGGCGCTGGTGATGGCGCTGTCGCGCGCGACTTACGATAAAGAGAATCGCAGGATTACGGCGAATCAGATCTACTTCACCGCCTGGCAGGTATTGCCCTGGTTCACGCTGCTGTCGGGCCTGCTCAGCCTGGTGTTGATCCGTATCGTCGTGGCGACCGCCCTCAGCTACGGCCTGTCGCAGTACGCGCTGGAGATGGTGGTGCGCGTGCTGGTGCTGGAGCTGATCCCTCTGTTCGCCGCGCTGTTCATCGCACTGCGCTCGGGCGCCGCGATCAACACCGAGGTCACGCTGATGCACATCCGCGGCCACTTCATCGAGCAGCGCCGCGCGGGGGTGGACCCGCTGCGGCGCGAGCTCGTGCCGCGGGTGATAGGCAGCGCGGTGTCGGTGGTGGCGCTGACCGCCGTCAGCGGCGTGGTGGCGCTGCTGGTCGCCTACCTCGGCGTCTACGGATTTTCACCCTGGGGCTTCGCCGGCTACACCCGCACCCTCGGCCAGGTGTTCGACCTGCAGGTGACGCTGGGCCTGGCGCTGAAGACGCTGCTGTTCGGCCTCGCCGTGGCCGTGATTCCGATCAGCGCCAGCCTGGAGACGCCGCGCGAAGTGCGTCTCGCACCCGTGGCCGTGCTGCGCGGCATGGTGCGGCTGTTCCTGGTGCTGGTGCTGCTCGAAGGCGCCTCCCTCGCGATCAAGTACCTGTAGGCCCCTGGCGAACCAGAGATGCTGCCCGAACCCCAGCCCGCGCCGCTGATTCCGCACGTCGAGTTCAAGGCCGCGCTGCTGCTCGCGCTGACGCTGGCGCTGATCGCCGGTTTTCTCGCCTATGTGATGTACGCGCGCGGCGTGTTCGAAGCGAAACAGCGCCTGGTGCTGGTCGCGGAGGACTCCGAGGGGGCCAAGGTCGGCATGGACCTCACCTTCTCGGGTTTCCCGATCGGACGCGTGCAGCGCATCGAGCTCGCCGCGGACGGCAAGGCGCGCATCCTGATCGACGTGCCGCTGACCGATGCCCGCTGGCTGCGCAGCTCCACGATCTTTACCATGGAGCGCGGCCTGGTCGGCGACACCCGCATCCGCGCCTACACCGGCGTGCTGGACGATCCACCGCTGCCCGATGGAGCGGTACGGCCGGTGCTGCGCGGCGACGCAAGCGCGGAGATACCGCGCCTTATCGCCACCATGCGCGCCCTGCTCGAGAACCTGGAGCACATGTCGGGCGCCGAGTCCAGCCTCAATGCCAGCCTCGCCAACATGCAGACCGTGACCGAACGCATGAAAGGCCGCCACGGAGCGCTGGCGGCCGTGCTCGGCAGCGAGGAAAACGCGCGCAAAGTGATCACCGCGCTCGATCGCGCGAATGCGCTGCTCGCGTCCGTGGGCGAGGTGTCGGCCAAACTGGACCGCATCATCGTCAAGACCGACGAGCGCGTGTTCGGCGCCGCCGGCGTGATGGACGAGACGCAAAAGGCGATAGTGCAGCTCAATGCGATGCTGCGCGAGGCGCGCGACAGCCTCAGGAAGGCCGATGCGGTGCTCGCCGAGGCGCAGGCGGTCGGCGCGAACGCGCGCACCGCCACCACCGATCTCGCCGCCCTGCGCGCCGAAGTGGAGGCGAGCCTGCGCAAGGTGGCGCACCTGGTGGACGAGATCAATCGCAAGTGGCCGTTTGCCCGCGACACCGGGCTGAAGCTGCCGTGAGGGTCTTCCTCCCTGCCGCGGCACTCGTGCTCGCCGCCTGCGCCGGCAGCCCGGTGCCGCCCGACTGGCAGGCGAACGCGCAACAAGCGCTGAAGAATTTCGCGACCGCGTACTACGCCGGCAACACGCGACTGGCCGCGCAGGAGTTCGCCCGCGCACGCAGCGAAATCGGGGCGACCGGCCGCCCCGATCTTCTGGCGCGCGCCGAGCTCGTGCGCTGCGCCGCGCGCGTAGCGAGCCTGGAATTCGACGATTGCCCGGATTACCAGGCGCTCGCCGCGGACGCGGGCGCCGGGGAGCGCGCCTACGCGGCTTTTCTCGCCGGACGCTGGCAGGGGCTGGATGCGTCCCTGCTCCCGGCGCAGCATCGCGCGCTGCTCGCGGCCGCGGCCGGCGCCGGCGCGCTCGCCGGAATAGAGGATCCGATGTCGCGCCTGGTCGCGGCGGGCGCGGCGTTCCGCAGCGGGCGCCTCGCACCCGAGGGCATCGCCGCCGCCGCAGAAACCGCATCGGCAAACGGCTGGCGCCGGCCTCTGCTCGCCTGGCTGGGCGTGGAGCTGGCGCGCGCGCAAGCGGCAGGCGACAAAGACGCCGCCGCACGCATCCGCCGCCGCATCGAAATCGTCACCAGCGGCGGCGCCGCGCCGTAGTGCGCCGCGCCGGGCAGCAAGGGCGCGATCGACTCGAAACGACCGCCCCCGTTTACGGACGGTTTTGAACTAGAGATCGGGCGCGTCCCGCTTCCGACCTGATTGGGCATAGCGCCGCCTGCTCATATCAACGATTCACCCAGAATCCGGTGCCCTTGCCCAGCGTCTTGTTGCCGGCGATGAAATCGATATATCCCTTGCCCTGGATATAGTCAGAAAGCGCCGTCCCGCCTTGGGTTTCGAGCGACGGCGCGTAGAAAAACCACTTCGATGAACCGTTGTCCCAGGCCCACAGCGTGGTCAATCCTGTCCCCGGCAGACTGGATTTCAGATTGGTGTTGAAGGCCGAAGGCGTGATGTCGTTGCCC
>JAJZUN010000241.1 GCA_021848555.1 Pseudomonadota bacterium
AGTATTTTGTGTGTGCAAAGCGCCTGGCTTCAATTTTGTTGAAAACAGAGAAACTACTCCTTGTCTGAGTACCTATTACGGTGATAAGCAATCGGATGAAGCGGATTCAATGATTCCTTTACTCGACCTCAGCGCCGGTTATCGAGAACTGCAATCTGAAATCGACGCGGCCGTTTCGCACGCGCTGGCCTCCGGCGTATACATCGGCGGGCCGGAGGTAGAAGCGTTCGAGCATGAGTTTGCTGCCTACACCCAGGCGCAGCACTGCGTAGGCGTGGGCAACGGTCTGAATGCCCTGCACCTCACGCTGCGCGCTATGGACGTCGGGCCGGGCGACGAAGTTATCGTGCCCAGCAACACCTACATCGCCACTTGGTTCGCCGTCAGCCATTGCGGCGCCACGCCCGTGCCAGTGGAGCCGGATGTGCATACCTTCAACATCGATCCGGGGCGGGTCGAAGCGGCCATCACCCCGCGCACGCGAGTGATCCTGCCGGTCCACCTCTATGGACAACCGGCCGAAATGGACGCCATCCTTGCCATCGCGCGCAAGCACGGCCTGCGCGTGCTCGAAGATGCGGCACAGGCGCACGGCGCTCGCTACAAAGGCCGGCGCCTGGGCGCGCATAGCGACGCCGTGGCCTGGAGCTTCTACCCCGGAAAGAATCTGGGCGCCATGGGCGATGGCGGCGCGGTGACCACCGATAACGCGCAAATTGCCGAGCGCGTCCGCGTGCTCGGCAACTACGGCTCCCGCGAGAAGTACGTAAACGACGTGCAGGGCTACAACAGCCGTCTCGACCCGCTGCAAGCGGCGATTTTGCGCGTCAAGCTAGCGCACCTAGACGAGTGGAATGCCCGCCGCGGCGCCATCGCACGACGCTACCAGCAGGACCTTGCGGGCTGTGGCTTGACCTTGCCGCAAGTGCCTGAATGGGCCGACCCTGCGTGGCATCTGTATGTGGTGCAACACCCGCGGCGCGATGCGCTGCAGCGAGCGCTGACCGATGCCGGCGTGGGTACGCTGATTCATTACCCCATTCCCCCGCACCGGCAGAAGGCGTATGCGCACGCCAGCTGGGGCCAGGGGTTCTTTCCGATCGCCGAGCGCATGGCGGCCGAGGTGTTGAGCTTGCCGATGGGACCGCAGCTGCAAAAAGACCAGCTGGACCCGGTACTCGCGGCCATCCGTAAGGCTATGAAGCTAGCGTGAGCGACAGCGTCAATTCTTACCGGCAGATTTTGCGCAGTACGTCGATCATCGGCGGGGCGTCGTTCCTCAATATTCTGATCGGCCTCGCCCGCGTCAAGGTCGTCGCAGTGCTGCTGGGGCCAGCCGGCGTCGGCTTGATCGGCCTGCTGGTCAACCTGGTCACCACCGCCTCCAGCGTGGCCGCACTCGGTTTGGGCGCGGTGGGCACCCGGCAGATCGCCGAGGCTGCGGGGCGCGACGACGATCGCGCCGTGGCGGTGGCGCGGCGCGCGCTGTTCTGGGGCACGCTCGCCTTGTCAGCTGTCGGCGCACTGGTGTTCTGGCTGCTGCGCGGTGTGCTCGCGGCGCAGGTGCTAGCCGACCCGGCGCTGAGTTACGAAGTGGGCTGGCTGGCGCTGGGCGTGGGCCTCACCGTGGCAGGCGGATCGCAGGGCGCGCTGCTGAACGGCCTGCGTCGCATCGGCGACCTGGCGCGCGTCAGCGTGGTTTCCGCCGTGTTGTCCACAATCTTTGGTGTAGGCGCGCTGCTGCTGTGGCACGAAAGAGGCATACTGATTTACCTGCTCATGACGCCGGTGGCCAGCTTCGTCGTCGGCCACTGGTATGTGGCGCGCCTGCCAAGGGTGCAGGTGCCACCGACGCCGCTGGGCGAACTGGCGCGGCAGTGGGGCACGCTGGCCCGCTTGGGCACCGCCTTCATGCTCGCGGGAGTCGTGGGAACTGCGGGGGAGCTGGTGGTGCGCACCCTGGTACAGCGCACGCTGGGTGCCGAGGCGCTGGGCCAGTTCGAAGCGTCGTGGCTGATCTCCATGACCTATATCGGCTTCGTGCTGCGCACCATGGGCACCGACTATTACCCCCGCCTCACCGCGGTGATTCAGGATCATGCGGCCGCCAACAAGCTCGTGAACGAGCAGACCGAAGTGGCCCTGCTGCTCGCCGGGCCCGTGTTTCTCGCCATGCTGGGCCTGGCGCCGTGGGTGATCGAGTTGCTGTACTCCAGCCGATTCGCGGAAGCGGCCACGATCCTGCGCTGGCAGATATTGGGCGATATCCTGAAAGTCGTCAGCTGGCCGCTGGGTTTCATCATTCTGGCGGCGGGCGACGGGCGGACGTTCATCCTGAGCGAAGTGCTGGGAATGGCGGTCTTTGTGCTCTGCGTCTGGATCGGCTTGCCGCTGCTGGGCGTGCGCGCGACAGGCTTCGGTTTTCTGATGGTGTACGTGATCTATTTGCCGCTCGTCTATTGGCTGGCAGTCAAGCGAACAGGATTTCGCTGGGCGCGCAGCGTCGCGGCGAGAGCGTTGGTGCTTTTCGCAATCGGCGCCGTTGCGGCGATCATTGCGGAAATTCACGCGCTGGCCGCTGCCGCATTTTCCGGAGTGATGGCGATAGGTTTTGCGGTGATCGGACTAAAGCGCCTGGCGCAAATGACGGATTTCAACGGCCCGAATGTCGGTCTTGCTCTCTACTGTCGAAAATTTGCCTTGATGCTCGGATTGGGTCGCAAGTAATTTTTCCCCATGGCCAATAGAGAAATTGTTGAATGATTCCGCGACAATTCTAAGCAGCCATAACCCTGCGAATTGAACCTGCCGGCGCACACATCTGCATCATCTGGCAGGGTCTGGCTCTGGCAGATGCACTGATACATTGGCAAACATAATAGTGCAAACCGTCCAACTCATTACCCACTCCAGAATGTACATTACCCTGTGAGCATAACGAAACACACCGCCTACAACCTGTTGGGTGCAGTGCTTCCCCTGGGCTTGTCCCTTTTCACAGTCCCCCTCTACATCGGCCTGATAGGTGAGGCCAGATACGGCGTTTTGGCTGTCGCTTGGCTATTGCTGGGATATTTTGGCTTGTTCGACTTGGGGCTAGGTCGTGCAACGGCTCAGCGAATTGCTTCGCTCGGCGATTCGACTCCAGAAACATTAGCATCAACCTTCTGGACAGCACTGGGTATGAATATCAGTCTGGGTATCATTGGCGGCCTGATCATCTGGCCGGTAGCCATCTATTTTTTCCGCAACTACTTTAGCGTGGGCGCCGCGCTTCGGCCAGAGCTTGCTACCGCCATTCCTTGGTTGATCCTGGCCGTGCCCCTGGCCACGTTGTCTGGCGTTCTCGGCGGTGCGCTGGAGGCGCGCGCAAAGTTTCTCGAGCTGAACCTGATTTCTGTCTCAAGCTCTGTGCTAACCCAGTTATTGCCGCTCGCGGCGGTATGGGTGCATGGTCCTGATCTCGCATGGCTTCTTCCCGCCGTTATTCTATCTAGGCTGGTCACGCTGACCTTGCTCTTTCTTCTTTGCCGCGTTCACGTGTTTCATGGTCACACCCCAACATTTTCCCGCACACAGGCCAGAGGCCTTCTTCAGTTTGGCGGCTGGGTGACCATCTCATCCTTGGTCGGCCCTATGATGGTGATTCTTGACCGCTTTGTGATTGGCGCGACGCTTGGCGCGAAAGCTGTGACCTATTACACAGTGCCGTTCCAACTTGCGGGGCTGCCCACCCTGTTGCCAGGCGCTTTGACCGCAGCGCTTTTTCCACGCTTGGCGGCGGCAGGAAACGCTGAAGCCGGAGTACTGGCAGCAACGGCCATTCGTTCGCTCGCGGTCGTGATGACACCACCAATACTCATCGGCGTCTTGCTGATTGAACCCTTTTTGCGGTGGTGGCTGAACCCTGAGTTTGCGTCGCATGCGGGTTTGACAGCCCAAATTCTCTTGTTGGGCTTTTGGATCAACTCGTTTGCCCGCGTTCCCTATGCACAGTTGCAAGCAGCGGGCAATCCCGCTGTGGTCGCGAAGTGCCATTTAGGTGAGCTTGTTCCCTATCTGCTTCTCCTCTATGTGGGTCTGCACTTTTGGGGACTGCCGGGTGCAGCGGTGGCATTTGGTCTGCGTACCCTTGCCGATTGCGCGTTGCTCATGCGGTTTGCAGGTACTTTGCAAGACGGCATCCAAGCATTAAAGGCACCGGTAATGCTGCTGTTCGCCGGTTTAACTATTGCCGCGAGACTGCCAACCAACAACACAATGTGGTGGCTGGCTGCCGTTGGCGTGTCGTTGCTTTCGCTTTGGTGGTCGTGGCGAATGGCGCCGCCGGAAGTCCGCAACTTCCTTATTCGAGCGGTCAATAAATTGTCGATCAACGAACAAAAGGATTTTCTTTGAGCGCAAGCAATCCAAACCAGTCAACAGCTTCCACCGACGTACTGTGGAATACCCCATGGCCAACAAGTGAATTGGAAAAGGTCTCCGTCTGCCCCATTTGTGGAAGTAAGGAGCGAACAGTTCTTTACGATGATTTGATCGACAACGTCTTTTGTGTAGCACCGGGCCGCTGGACGTTAAATCACTGCACTCATTGTAAAAGCGCATACTTGGATCCACGACCTTCGCAGGCGTCTATTCACTTGGCGTACAGCGTCTATCACACCCATCGGGAAGCCGTGATCAAGAGCAACTATGCGGAACTCAGCCCTTTGCGCAAGTTTCGCCGGCGCATGGTCAATGGGTACACCAATTGGTTTTTTTCCACTAACGAATCGCCATTCTCCCGGATCGGAGTCAACTTGTGGGCACTATGGCCAGTCCGACGCAAACTGGAACACGAATATCGGCACTTACCACGCCATGTGCCCGAAGGAGGCCGTGTTCTGGATATCGGCTGCGCCAGTGGTGCATTTATGGTAACTGCAAAAACCTGCGGCTGGGAGGTCACCGGCGTAGATCCAGATCCCATATCCGTCGCCAATGCCCGCTCGCTGGGCCTGGATGTCCACCAAGGCGGTCTGGAAGTATTTGGTGGCAAATCTAATGTATTCGATGTCATCACAATCTGCCATGTCATCGAACATGTTCATGAGCCCTCCGATACGATCGTCGATATATACCGCCTTCTAAAGCCAGGCGGCCAACTGTGGCTGGAGACCCCAAACATTGAAAGCCTTGGACATAAATATTATGGGAGACACTGGCTGGGCCTAGATCCGCCGCGACATCTCGCGGTTTTCAACCCCAGTTCGCTAAGAACGGCACTGGAGCGCGCTGGATTCTCCGATATTCAATACAAACCTGCTCCAAGCCCATTGTGGGGCGTTGTCAATGCAAGCGAAGCGATTCGGCAAG
>JAJZUN010000242.1 GCA_021848555.1 Pseudomonadota bacterium
GGCTTTTATACGAGATCGTCGATTGCGCGCGGATGGTTTTTATCCGCGCGCAATCGACGATCCGCGCGGACGGTTTTTCGTCCGCGCAACATCGCAACTTGACAACAACGGCGATGCTGTCTTTAGTCGCCACGTTTTTCAATCTCACCACGAGGCGCTGACATGTCATACGAAAACATCCTGGTTGAAACCCGCGGCCGCGTCGGCCTGATCACGCTGAACCGGCCGAAGGCGCTGAACGCGCTCAATGACGCGCTGATGGACGAACTCGGCGATGCGCTGGCGCAATTCGACGCTGACGACAACATCGGCTGCATGGTCATCACCGGCAGCGACAGGGCTTTCGCCGCCGGCGCCGATATCGGCGCGATGAAAGACTGGAGCTACATGGATGTGTACAAGAGCGGCTACATCACGCGCAACTGGGAGCGCATCCGCACGGTGAGAAAGCCGGTGATCGCGGCGGTCGCGGGTTTCGCCCTGGGCGGCGGCTGCGAACTGTCGATGATGTGCGATTTCACCATCGCCGCGGAGTCGGCGAAGTTCGGCCAGCCCGAGATCAAGCTCGGCATCATTCCCGGCGCCGGCGGCACGCAGCGCCTGCCGCGCGCCGTATCCAAGTCCAAGGCCATGGACATGGTGCTTACGGCGCGCATGATGGACGCCGCCGAGGCCGAGCGCGCCGGCCTGGTGTCGCGCGTGGTGCCGGCGGACAAGCTGCTCGACGAGGCGCTCTCCGCCGCCAACCAGATCTGCGAATACTCGCTGCCGGTGGTGATGGCGGCGAAGGAGTCGGTCAACCGCGCCTACGAGAGCACGCTCAACGAAGGCGTATTGTTCGAGCGGCGCACGTTCCATTCGCTGTTCGCCACCGAGGACCAGAAGGAAGGCATGGCCGCGTTCGTCGAGAAGCGCAAGCCGAAGTTCAAGCACAAGTGATATCTGCTCCGCCCTCCCGGGCGGGTTGCTTTTCTTGCTTCGCCGAGAAAAGTAACCAAAAGAAGGCGACCCCGGTGCCGCGGCCCTTCGGGCTGCCCTGCGCTACTCGGCCGCGCGGGCCGCTGCGCAACTCGGCCCTGCGGGCCTCAGACAGTGCTCGCGGACTGCCCCCGCGCAGCCTGCGTTGCTCGGCGCGTCACAGGGGCCCCAATTTCAAGACGATGCGTACGTTGGCAACGTCGTGGAATGGGATTCGCGGGGTCACTGGCCTTGGGGCTGCGATGGCAGATCTTGAACGGCGTGCAGTTCAAGATTAGAGTGCGCTATTCGAATAAGAAATTACAAGAATATGTCGATCAAGCTCTTGCCGTCGTTCGTCCGAGAAAATTATGAGGTCCACGAGTGGAAGCATGCGTCTGCCATTCTGAAGGCGGATTTTGAGACTGAGTGGCATGACATCATCGAAGTTCTTACGGAATTCAGATTCAGGAAAAGCTGGATCGCAGTAGGGGGCGGGCGAAAATCCTTGATCTCGGAAGCGATCGACCAGGCTCTGGCTAAGCGCGGATGGGTGGAAAAATCCTTTGATACCAAGATGATCGTGGATGAGGCGACCATGGATTCGCCCACGCATAAAGTCGATTGCTACAAGAACCGCATCGCGTTGGAGATCGAGTGGAACAACAAGGATCCGTTTTTTGACCGTGATCTAAACAATTTTCGCCTCTTGTTCGATCTGCGCGCGGTAAGCGTCGGGGTTATACTGACGCGATGCGACGATCTGCAGGATATCTTCGATGGCCTCGGACGAGGATCATCGTATGGAGCGTCGACGACCCACATGGGAAAGTTGCTTCCGAGAATTCAAGGCGGGGGCGGCGGCGGGTGCCCTTTATTGGTGTTCGGGATAAGCAAGAATCTATATTTCGAGGATAAATAGCCAATGAGCGTGCGTATGTCTGCTGCCGAGGATTTTGAATCCGGCATTCGCGGTAAATTTGGGACGATCTTGGCCGATCCGCCATGGCGTTTCATGAACCGGACGGGAAAGATGGCGCCTGAGCATAAGAGGCTCGCGCGCTACGAAACCCTGACCACCGAAGAAATCAAGGCCATTCCTGTTTCCAATATTGCGGCCAAGCAAAGCCATCTTTACCTTTGGGTTCCAAACGCATTGCTGGCCGAAGGCTTGGCGGTAATGGAAGCCTGGGGTTTTACGTACAAAACAAATCTCGTATGGTACAAAGTGCGCAAGGACGGTGGCCCCGACGGCAGGGGCGTCGGGTTTTATTTTCGCAATGTGACCGAACTTGTTCTTTTCGGAGTGCGTGGAAGCCTCCGCACAGCGGCTGCCGGACGCCGGCAGGTAAACCTTTTTTCTACGCGCAAGCGCGAGCACTCGCGTAAGCCCGACGAGCTCTACGAGATAATCGAACAGTGCAGCCCCGGCCCTTATTTGGAGCTATTCGCGCGCAAGAAGGAACCCGGGTGGCATCAGTGGGGTAATGAAATTCCCGAAGATTACTCTGCAAAGAAGCCGTCGCAGCGCGAGGCGCAGCTAGTCCTTCTGCAGGAACCCGCGAAGTACGTTGCCTAAGGCTTGATCGCCGCGCGATCCGTTGACAGCGGAATCGACGTCTCGGCGCTGCGCGGAACAGCGTGGTCCGCGAGAGATACCGGCTGCAGTGTCTATCGGGATATCCTTTGGGAATTCGGAAAATATCCGGCACCGCCCCCGGTCTCATCGCCTGGGTCTGCCTCGCGCATGTGGCGAGCATGCTGTGCTACGCGATCTACCCGACCCTGCTGCCGCAGCTGCAGCGGGAATGGGGCGCCAGCAACTCCGCCGCAGGGCTGATTTCCGGCATGTTCTTCGCCGGCTACATGGCGTCGGTGCCGGTGCTGAGCGGTCTTACCGACCGCGTCGATGCGCGCCGCGTGTATTTTTTCTCCAGCCTGCTCAGCGCCTTCGGCTGCGTCGGCTTCGCCCTGTTCGCGCAAGGTGTGTGGTCGGCTGCGCTGTTGCAGGCGCTCACCGGCGCCGGCATCGCCGGCACCTACATGCCGGGCCTGAAGGCGCTCACCGACAACCTCGGCGACCGGGCGCAGAGCCGCGCAGTGTCTTTCTATACCGCGGTGTTCGGCTTCGGCGCCAGCTTTTCCATCCTGCTCGCGGGCGCGCTCGCCGCGGCCCTAGGCTGGCGCTGGGCTTTTGCCCTGTGCGCGCTCGGTCCGCTCGCGGCGGGCCTGATGATCGTTTTCGGACTGCCGCGGCGGCGCCCCGCTGCGGCCCCGCGCGCGGCGCTGCTCGATCTGCGGCCGGTGCTCGCCAATCGCGCGGCGCGCGGCTATATTTTTGGCTACACGGTGCATTGCTGGGAGCTGTTCGGTTCGCGTTCGTGGATGGTGGCGTTTTTCGCGTTCAGCCAGGGCTTGTCGAAGGGAGGCGTCTGGCCGTGGAGCCCGGTGCTGGTCGCGGCGATCGCCAATCTGTTCGGGCCCGGAGCGAGCGTGCTCGGCAATGAGCTGGCGATGCGCTGGGGCCGCCATCGCGTCGTGCCCGTGGTGATGGTCTGCTCCGGCGTGTTTACCTGCCTGTTCGGCCTGCTCTCCGGCCAGCCCTGGTACGCCGTCGCAGGCTTCTCCTTCCTCATGCTCTGCCTGCACATGGGCGATTCCTCGGCGTTGACCGCGGGCATGGTGGTTAACGCCGACCCGGCCATGCGCGGCGCCAGCATGGCGCTGCATTCCATGCTCGGTTTCGGCGCCGGATTTGTCGCGCCGTTCGTCTTCGGCGCGGTGTTGGATGCGGGAGGCGGCAACGCCAGCCCGGCCGCGTGGATGCTGGCCTATATCAGTCTGGGCGCGCTGGGCGTGCTGGCACCCTTGTTCCTGCGGCTGCGATGAATCCGGCCGGCCAGATGCCACCGCGCCGCAGGCGCGTTCGAGCGGCGCGGTTTATGATGGCGCCTGCCCCGCACCAACGATGCGCACTGGAACACGCACTCGAAGAGGACGCCTCTAATGGAAAAAATCTGGCTCAAACACTATCCTGCCGGCGTCCCTGCCGACATCGACCCCAAAAAGTACCAGTCGATCCGCGATCTGTTCGAGGAAAGCGTGGCCAGCTTCGGCGAGCGGCCGGCGTATTACTGCATGGGCAAGGAAGTCACGTTCGCCGACGTCGATCGCATGTCGCAGGCATTCGGCGCATGGCTGCAGTCGCGGGGTCTGCAGAAAGGCGACCGCGTGGCGCTGATGATGCCTAACGTGCTGCAATACCCGGTAGCGCTGTTCGGTGTGCTGCGCGCGGGCCTGGTCGTGGTGAACGTCAATCCGCTGTATACGCCGCGCGAACTCGAACACCAATTGAATGACTCCGGTGCGACGGCGATCGTGATCCTGGAGAATTTCGCGCATACGCTGGAGCAGGTGATCGCAAAGACGCCAGTGAAGCACGTGGTGGTCGCCTCCATGGGCGACCTGCTCGGCGGCCTCAAGGGCGCGCTGGTCAATTTCGCCGTGCGCAACGTAAAGAAAATGGTGCCGGCATTCGAGTTCGACAACGCCTTGCGCTTCAACGACATGCTGCGCGTGGGCTCGAGCATGACCATGGAGAAGGTCGAAATCAAGCCTGAGGACATCGCGTTCCTGCAATACACCGGCGGCACCACCGGCGTGTCCAAAGGCGCGATGCTGCTGAACCGCAACATCATCGCCAACATCACCCAGGTCGATGCCTGGCTCGATCCGTTCCTGACCGAATACGACCGCAAGCACTACATCATCATCACCGCGCTGCCGCTGTACCATATTTTTTCGCTGACGGTGAACTGCCTGATGATGCTCAAGATCGGCGGCAAGAATGTGCTCATCGTCAATCCGCGCGACGTCCCGGGTTTCGTCAAGGAACTCGCCAAGCACAAGTACACTACCATTACCGGGGTCAACACGCTGTTCAACGGCCTGATGCACCATCCGGACTTCGAAAAGCTGGACTTCAGCGCCTTGCGCATTTCCAACGGCGGCGGCATGGCGGTGCAGCAGGCAGTGGCGGAGAAATGGAAAAAAGTCACCGGGGGCACGCTCACCGAAGGCTACGGCCTCACTGAGACTTCGCCGGTCGTCACCACCAATCCGCCCGACTTGAAGGAATTCAACGGCTCGATCGGACTGCCGGTGCCGTCCACCGAAATCTCGATCCGCGACGATGCCGGCAACGAACTGGCGCTGGGCCAGGCGGGAGAGATCTGCATCCGCGGGCCGCAGGTGATGGCCGGCTACTGGCAGCGGCCGGAAGAGACGGCCAAAGTCATGACCGCGGATGGCTACTTTCGCAGCGGCGACATAGGGGTCATGGACGAGAAGGGGTACACGCGCATCGTCGACCGCAAGAAGGAC
>JAJZUN010000243.1 GCA_021848555.1 Pseudomonadota bacterium
CTGGATTTCAACGCCGAATAAGCGCGAAACCTGCTGGAGGAGTGGTGATCGTCGAACTGCCTGATGATGTCAGAAAAAAAACCACCAAGTGCGAACACGACTTCGGATGCCTGGTGACCGGTCGCTGCGGAAGCCGGGAAATGTGCAAGGTCACGAGTTCCTTTGGCCCGGACGTGCTTCAGCTTACAACCCATGAGCAGTCTGCTTGCGCCTATCGCATCAGTTTTGGCTATGGCCAACTTTGCACTTGTCCGGTTCGCGGTTATCTCCACACCCTTGGGTATCCCTAGAATTTACCAATTGAGGCAGGAAGAACTGCAGCACAAGCGCGGCGCGATGCTGCGTTGCGCGGATGTCTGCTTGCGTGACGCCGAAGATATCATGGTGTCCAGGCATACGCGGGTGGAGGCTTGTTTCGATAGCATTTACTTGCGGTTTCTGGTTTTGGCGCGGGATGCAATCGAGCCTGAGCCCAGCGAACATCCGTCGGAGCGCGTGATCATCGCCGGCGCTGCGGCCGCGGGGCTGGGCGATGAGTTGCTGGAGGAGGTGTTTGAACTCCAGCGCGCAGTCACCGCTTATCGGGACAGGCCGGGCATGCATCCGGTCAATATGCTTCATGTCGTGGCGCTGGGGCGCCATATCGCACGCCTGGTAAAGGCATAGCCGGAACCGGCCTGACACAGCCATCGGGAGCTTGCGCTTCAGAGCCGCCGGTGATTTTTCCGATCGCGGCCACACGCGGATTGGCCACTGCTCGGGAGAGGCGAAAACCGCCAAAAGCTAGCATTGGCGCGGTTTTCGGAAGAATTGGTGGCGAATCCGTGATTCGAACACGGGACCTGCGGATTATGATTCCGTCGCTCTAACCGGCTGAGCTAATTCGCCAGACGAAGGCGCGGATTATCCTCGCGCCGCACCGTGCCTGTCAAGCGCCCAAAGTGCTATCCAACTGAATTCAGAACGAAAAGATATCTGCTTGCGCGCCGGCACGGCGCTGACTGCGGTGCCTCATCGAGCCGGAGCGCGCGTTTCATCTTTGCCGCGTTTGCGTTTCTCTGCCGGCTTTGCGTTTAAAATCCTTGCATGGACTTCGATATCGTCATTGTCGGCGCGGGCCTGGTCGGGGCAAGTTTTGCCATGGCGCTGCGCGGTTCCGGGCTCAGGCTGGCGCTGGTAGAGGCGCAGGCGCCCGCAGCCGACGCGGACAACTGGGATAGCCGCGTGTATGCCATCAGCCCGGGCAGCGTCGCGTTCCTGCAAAGCCTCGGGGTTTGGAAACGGCTGGATTCCGGCCGCATCACTGCGGTGCACGAAATGCGCATACACGGCGATGCCGCCGGCGCGCAACTGCGGTTTTCCGCCTACGAGGCGGGCGCAGCCGAACTGGCCTCCATCGTCGAAAGCCGCCTGCTGCAATCGCTGCTGTGGCAGGGACTGGAACACCAGCATGAGCTCGAACTCTTTTGCCCGGAGCGCTGCGTCGCGCTGCAATTCGGGGAGGGTGCGGCTGACCTCACCCTGGCCGGCGGCAGGACCCTGCACGCCAAGTTGGTGGTCGCTGCAGACGGTGTGCATTCCTGGGCGCGCCAGGCGGCGGGTATAGAGGCTGCGGAAAAGCCCTATGGGCAGATGGGGGTGGTGGCAAATTTCGCCTGCGCACGGCCGCACCACAATACCGCCTTCCAGTGGTTTCGGGACGACGGCGTGCTGGCTTATCTGCCTCTGCCCGGACAGCGCATGTCCATCGTATGGTCCACATCCGATGCCCACGCCGCCGAACTCCTCGCCCTGTCCGACGCAGCGTTTTGTGCCCGCGTAGCCGACGCGGGCCGGGACGCACTGGGCGAACTAAGCCTGCTCTCCGGCGCGATGCGCTTCCCGCTGGCCCTGGTGCGCGCGGCGCGCCTGGTCGCGCCGCGGATCGCGTTGATCGGCGACGCCGGACATGTGTTGCACCCGCTGGCGGGGCAGGGCGTCAATCTCGGTTTCGGCGACGCCAGGGAACTGGCCCGGGTTCTGCAGCAGCGTGAAGTATTTCGCGATCCGGGTGAAATTCGCCTGTTGCGGCGCTATGAACGCGCGCGGGCCGAAGATATACTCGCGCTTGCCTGGGTGACCGACGGGCTGCAGCGGCTGTTCGCCGCGGCCGGCGGCGCTGCGGCGACGCTGCGCAATGCCGGATTGAACTTAACCAACGCCTTGCCGGTCGTAAAGAATCTGCTTATCCGCCGCGCCCTGGGCTGAAATCCCGAATACGAACCCGTTGCAAAGCGATTTTTTGCAACCGCTAAAGGAACATCATGTTGAAACGCATACTGGCCCTGGTCCTGCTCGGCCCCGTCATGGCGCTGGCGCAGGCCGCCGATCCCGCAGGCAAGCTCACCACCGAGAGCATCATCAAACGCACGCTCGAGAGCCGGCTGAGCGGGGCCCGGATCGAAACGGTGACGAAAACGCCTTACCTGGGGTTGTACGAAGTGCGTGTGGACAGCGAGATCCTCTACACCGACGAAAAGATGAATTACATTTTCAGCGGCAACATCATCGATGCCAAGAGCATGCAGAACCTGACCGAGAAGCGGCTGCGCGAGCTGTCCGGCATCAAGTGGGAAAGCCTGCCCCTGGATGCCGCGGTCAAGACCGTGCGCGGCAGCGGCAAACGCGTGCTGGCGGTGTTCTCCGATCCGAACTGCCCGTATTGCAAGCGCTTCGAGAAAGACTTGGCCAAGGTCGACGACGTCACCATCTACACTTTCCTTTACCCCATTCTGTCCCAGGACTCGCACGAAAAATCGAAGGCGGTCTGGTGCGCCGCGGACAAATCCAAGGCCTGGAGCGAGCTGATGCTCAACGCCGCGGTGCCGGCGGCGGGGCGTTGCGATACGCCGATAGAGAGGAATCTGGAACTCGGACGCAAGTACCGCATCACCGGCACGCCCACCCTGGTCTTCGCCAGCGGAGAGCGCGTCCCCGGCGCGATTTCGGCGGAACAGGTGGAGAAGCTGCTCGCGCAAGAGGCAAAGAAATAGCGGACGCTTATTGCGGGACCGGATAGTCTCGCGGCAGCAGCACCCACATCCTGGCGCTTTGGCGCATGCGCCCGGCCTGCGCTGCGGCGGCCTCGCCGAAACCCCAGAAGTAGTCGGCGCGCACCGCGCCGCGAATCGCGCCGCCGGTGTCCTGCGCCAACACCAGCCGCTGCAGCGCCTGTGCGCTGCCCGGCCAGGTGGTGGCGAGAAATACCGGCGCACCCAGGGGAATATAGCGCGGATCGACCGCGATGGAGCGCTCCGGCGTCAGCGCCACGCCCAGGGCGCCCACCGGGCCGCCTCCGGTTTGAGGCAGCTCGCGAAAAAAAACATAGCTCGGATTCTGGTTGAGCAGCGCCTCCAGTTTCGCCGGATTGGCCGCACCCCAGGACTTGATCCCCTGCATCGACGCCTGTTCCAGCTTCAGTTCGCCCTGCTCGACCAGATAGCGGCCGATCGACTTATACGGTTGCCCGTTCTGGTCGGCGTAGCCAACGCGCACCAGTTCGCCCGAGGGCAGTTGCACCCGGCCCGAGCCCTGGATTTGCAGAAAGAACAGGTCCACCGCGTCGTCCACCCAGAGCAACTCCCTGCCCGCGAGGGCGGGGAGCCCGCGTTCGATATCCGCGCGCGGGTAATACGGCACCACGCGCCGGCCTTCCAGCCGCCCGCGCAGGCGCAGGTGTTTCAACTCGGGGTTGATCTCCGCCAGGTCGACGATCAGCAGGTCCGCAGGCGCAGTGTAAAGCGGGTAGCGGTAAGGCCCCTCCTTGTTGCGGCTGCCGCGCAGCAGCGGCTCGTAATAGCCGGTGGCGAGGCCCAGCACGCCGCCGTCCGCGTTGGCCACCCGGTAGGGCACGAATCCCGTTTCGAAGAATTCGCGCACCGGCGCGGCAGCGGGAAGCCGCTCGGCCAGCGCGCAAGTCTCGCGCCAGGCGGCTTGCGTCTTGAGCCGGACGCAGCTCTGCAGAAAAGCCTGCCATGCCGTCATCGGGTCCTCATCCATCCATCCCGGGAGATCGGACCAGTTCACCGCCTCCAGCGTCTTCGCCTTGGGCAACTCCGGCGCGACTGCCGGGCAGGCCGGGCATACCGGACAGGGCGCCGCCGCCGGGCAGGCCGCGGCTGCCGCCGGGGGGGCCGGCGGCTGGACCGCGCAGGCGGCGAGCAGCGCCAGCAGCACCGCCGCGCCCGGCGCGCGCCACAGGTTTATGATGCGGGAGGTGCTGCAGGTGGTGGCGCGGGGAGTGTGACAACGCATGTGGATATTCTTGCTCGAAGCGGGCATTGCCCTGGGACTGCTGGTATTCATCGTCTGGTGGACCGTGCCGCGCGCGGAAAAGAAGGACGACGGCGAAACCAAGTAGGAGGTCCGCCCCCGGGGCCGATCAGCGGTCGCAACTGCGCGCTGCTGTCGGGGCGAGGGCGCCCCTCCTACAACAGACTCTAGTGCAGCACCCGCGGCACGGATAGGCTGAACTCCGGTATCGGCGCGTCGAACTGGGTGCCGTCCTCGGCCACCATCTGGTAGCTGCCGCTCATGGTGCCGACCGGCGTGGCGAGGGCGGTGCCGCTGGTGTATTCGAAATGCTCTCCCGGCTTGAGCAGGGGCTGGGCACCGACCACGCCCAGGCCGCGCACTTCCTGCACCTTGTTGCTCGAATCGGTGATGATCCAGTGCCGGCTGATCAACTGCGCCGGCATGGTGCCGCTGTTGCGGATGGTGACGGTGTAGGAGAAGACGAACCGGTCTTTCGCCTCGTCCGACTGGTCGGCGATGTAGCGGGTCTTGGCGGAGACGCTGACCGCGTATTTCTTTGCGGATTCCATGCGCGCATTTTACACTGCGATGGCAGCGCCTGCCGGAGGACTCTGAGAGCTATCTATCCCGTCGTCTTGAAACACGCTCCCAGGTTTCTTGGCGCACGCCAGGGCGAGCGGGTAAAATGCGCGCACACAGCCGCAACCCGACCGGATCCCATGCCCACCTACCGCATCGCACCGAGCCTGCTTTCCGCCGACTTCGCCCGGCTGGGCGAAGAGGTCACGGGCGTGGTCGCCGCCGGCGCCGATATGATCCATTTCGACGTGATGGACAACCATTACGTTCCCAACCTGACCATCGGTCCGCTGGTCTGCGCGGCGATCAGGCCGCTGACCAAGGCGCTCATCGACGTGCACCTGATGTTGAAGCCGGTGGACCGCATCGTTCCCGACTTCGCCCGCGCGGGCGCCGATATCATCAGCTTTCACCCCGAAGCCAGCGAACACGTCGACCGCACGATCGCGCTGATCCAAGATCGGAA
>JAJZUN010000244.1 GCA_021848555.1 Pseudomonadota bacterium
CGCAAGCAGCAAACCGGCAACCGGAGTCGCACCGCAGGCCTGCTCGTGGCCGATGCCGGTAGAGAAACCCAGGATCGCCCGGGCAGTGTCGCGGTCAATCGCACATGCCTCGTCATAAACATGGTAGTGCGACAGGTCGGAGCTGATCACGATCAGCGTTTCGACTCCACCCCAGAGTTTTTCGATGACTTCGGCCACCTCGGCAGGCTTGGCCGTCCCCACCGCGAGCGGCACCAGACTGAATTCGCCCAGCACCCGCTGCAGAAACGGCAATTGCACTTCCAGCGCATGCTCTTCGGCATGCACCGCATCGCTCACCACTACTTGCGCCAGTCCGGCAAGCGATTCGACCGCGGCGCGATCGACAGGCACCCGCCCCAGCGGCGTTTCGAACGCGGCCACCCCCGGCGCAGCGAGTCCGCGCACCGGCACGCGATGGCAGGGACCGAGCAGCACCACGCGGCGCACGATCCCGCGCGCCGGGCGCAGCCTGTCGTAGGCTTCGGCGGCGACGCCGCCGGAATAGACGTAGCCCGCATGCGGCACGATCAGCGCCTTGGGAAAACCGGGGGAGAGGGCAGCGCCCGCGCTGTGGGCGAGCAGATCGTCCACCTCCCAGGCCAATTCGCGCCGAGCGGCGGGATAGAACATGCCGGCGACGGCTGCGGGACGGAGCGAATCCATGGCTGGGATATCGGGGTAACTACAATTCATTCTAGACCCGCAAAGCGCCGGGTCAAGCGCCAATCGCCCCGCGCCGGGCATCCCGCGCTTGCCTGCTCCCGATAGCTGGGGCACAGTGGTGCTGTCCCTGTTGACGGAACACCTGCCCCGCCATGTTCGAAGCCAAGACTAAGCCGCTGTTGCCGCGACCGTCCTATTACCTCCGGCTTGCGCGCAGCGCCGCGACCGGCCTGCTGGTCATTGCGGCCGCGCTCGGCGCCGGCATGCTCGGCTACCATCGATTCGAAGGCCTGCCCTGGATCGACGCGTTTGCCAACGCCGCCATGATACTTTCGGGCATGGGACCACTCGCGCCGCTGACGACAGCCGATGGCAAGCTGTTTGCCGGGTGCTATGCGCTGTTCAGCGGACTGGTGTTCGTCGTCGTTATCGGCATCGTGTTCGCGCCGGTGGTGCACCGCTTCCTGCACCGCTTCCATCTCGATGCGGAGGGCAAAAACCGCTAGCTTCGCGCTGCAGCCTCGAGCAGCGTCAGCACGCCCTGCAATGCGAACATCACCGACTGGCGCCGCACGCTTTCGCGGTCGCCGTCGAAGTGCTGCGTACGCGCGGCGAGTGCGCCCTGGCCGCTGGCCCAGGCGAAACACACCATGCCTACCGGTTTTTGCGGCGAGCCGCCGCTGGGGCCGGCGATGCCGGTGATGGACAGCGCGACTTGCGCGCGGCTGCGCGCGAGCGCTCCGGCCGCCATTTCGCGCGCCGTTTGCTCGCTCACCGCCCCATGCGCGCCCAGCGTGGCGGCACTCACGCCCAGCATCTCCTGCTTGGCGGCGTCCGAATAGGTCACGAAGCCGCGCTCGAACCAGTCGGAACTGCCGGCGATGGCCGTCAGCGCCTGCGCCACCCAGCCGCCGGTGCAGGATTCCGCGGCCGCAAGCATCATGCCTTGCGCCTTCAGCTGCGCGCCGACGCGCGCCGCGAGCGCAGCGAGCTCGTCATTAAGCATCGAACCTCATCCAAGTACGGCCTTGCACACCGCCATCGCGAGCAGCGTATAGAAAGCGGCGAGGATATCGTCGGCCATCACGCCCAGACCGCCTTTCAACTGGGCATCGACCTGCCGGATCGGCGGGGGCTTCACCACATCGAAGAAACGGAAGCCGAAAAATGCGAACGTCTGCCACTGCCAGGCGCCTGGCGTCAGCAGCAGCACCAGCTGGAACGCGACGATCTCGTCCCAGTTCATGCCGCTGTGATCGGCGATGCCGAGGTCGCGCCCGGTGCGCCCGCAGGCCCACACGCCGAGCAGGAACGTGGCCGCGATGAACGCGAGCATTCCTAACGGCCCATAGGGCGCGAGCCATGTACTCGCAATCCAGTACACGGGAAAACCGAACAGCGTGCCCACCGTGCCCGGCGCGAACGGCGACAGTCCGGTGCCGAAACCGAGCGCGATGAAACGCGCCGGATGCGCCAGCATGAAACCGGCCGTAGGCCGCAGGATGGTATCAGCTGCCAAAGTGATCAAAGCCTTTGCGTGCAATCTGCATGAGCGCTCCGCTCGCATCGTATACCGACACCAGCCCCGGCTCGCCCGCGCCGACGCTGCCGATGCACGTCAGCGCAAGGCCCAGCTCGGCCGCCAGCGACTCGACGCGCTGGCGCGCATCCGGACTGACCGTGAATGCGAGTTCGTAATCGTCGCCGCCTGCGAGCAGGCATTCGGCGGCGAGGCGCGCGTCGGCGCAGGCTTGAAGCGCGCGCGAGCGCGGCAACGCGGCATAGCGCAATTCGATCGCCACGCCCGAGCACTCGGCGATATGACCCACATCGGCCACCAGGCCGTCGGAGACGTCGATCGCGCTGGTGGCGATGCCGCGCAGCGCGAGGCCCAGCGCCACGCAGGGAACCGGCGTGTGCAGGCGCGCGAGGCAGTGCGCCAATGCCGCATCGGCGAGCCGGATGCGCCCGTCCAGGTGCGCCAGCGCCAGCGCCGCATCGCCGCTCGCGCCCGACAGCCAGAGCTCGTCGCCGACCCTGGCGCCGTCGCGGCGCAAGGCGAGCTCCTGCGGCACCGTGCCGATCACGGTGATCGAAATATTGCGCGGCCCGCGCGTGGTGTCGCCGCCGATCAATTCCACGCCGAAGGCGTCGGCGAGCCGCAGCAAGCCCCGGCTGAATTGCGCGAGCCAGGCCTCATCGGCCTCGGGCAGCGCCAGCGCGAGCGTGGCATAGCGCGGCGCGGCGCCCATCGCAGCAAGATCGGACAGATTCACTGCGAGCGCCTTATGGCCGAGTTTGTCCGCATCGGCGCCGGCATGAAAATGCCGCCCCTCGACCAGCATGTCTGTGGATACCGCGAATACCGTCCCCGCTTCGGCGGCAATCAGGGCGCAATCGTCGCCCACGCCCAGCAGCGCGCGCTTCACCGGGCGGGTGAAATAGCGGCGGATGATATCGAATTCTGAAAGCAAGAAGGCGCAGCCCCTAGGCGGCGGCGCCGGAGCTGCGCGCCTTGACCTCGGCCGCGCGCAGCTTCGGCGCAAGCTTGTCCAGCACGCCGTTGACGTATTTGTGGCCGTCGGTGCCGCCGTAGGATTTCGCCAGCTCCACCGCCTCGTTGATCACTACCCTGTAGGGTACTTCGGGCACGTGGGCCAGTTCGTAGGCGCCGAGCAGGAGCACGCCGCGCTCCACCGGCGATAGCTCGTCGACCGGCCGGTCGAGCAAAGGGCCAAACGCGGCTTCGAGCTGCGCGGCGTCGGCGATGACGCCGTCGATCAGCTGCGCCAGGTACTTCTTGTCGGCCTTGTCGTAACCCTTGAACTCGGCCAGGTGGGTGCGGATCTCCTCGGCTTGCTCATCGGCCAGCAGCCACTGATACAAGCCCTGCAACGCCAGCTCGCGCGCCTTATGCCGTGCGTTTTTCATTCCTGATTTCCCTGGCCAGATTGGCCATTTCCACCGCAACCTCGGCGCAATCCGCGCCCTTCTGCCGCACTCGTGCCAGCGCCTGCTCCTCGGTGTCGGTGGTGAGTATGCCGTTGGCGACCGGCACGCCCGCATCGAGCTGCACCTGCGTAACGCCGGCGGCGGACTCGTTGGACACGACCTCGAAGTGATAGGTATCGCCGCGTACCACCGCGCCCAGCGCGATCAGCGCATCGTAGTGGCCGGTGGCGGCGAGCTTCTGCAGCGCGAGCGGAATCTCCAGCGCTCCGGGGACGCTCGCGAGCGTAATGCGCCCCGGGGCCACACCGAGCGCGCTCAGGCGCTCCAGGCAGGCCGCGAGCAGCCCGGCGCCGATGTCCTCGTTGAAGCGGCCGCGCACGACGGCGATGCGCAGGTCGGCGCCGTTCAGATCGGGTTTGATCTCCCTCATAGTCTTGCCTTCGACTGCACGTATTCGGACACTTCCAGGTCCCAGCCCGCCATGCTGGGCATCTTGCGCGGCGCGGCCATCAGCCGCATCTTGCCCACGTTGAGATCGCGCAGGATCTGCGCACCTATGCCATAGGTCAGGAGTTCCATTTTCGCCGCGGGCCAGGGCTTGGCCTGGCTCGCGACGCGCTCGGCGAGTTGCGCCGCGCTTTCGGCGCAATTGAGCAGGACGATGACGCCGCGGCCGGCCGCGACTATCGCCGCGAGCGCCTCGTGTACGCCCCAGGAATGCGCACCCGGCGCCGTATCGAGCAGGTCGAGCACGGACATAGGCTCATGCACGCGCACCAGCGTGGGCGTCTCTGCGTCTATCGTCCCGCGCACCAGCGACAGGTGGGTCGCGCCCGAGATTTTTTCGCGGAACGCGATCATGCGGAATGCGCCATGCACCGTGCTGATGTCGCGCTCGGCCACGCGCTCGACCAGGGATTCGGTCTGGCTGCGGAAATGAATCAGGTCGGCGATGGTGCCGATTTTCAGGCCGTGTTCTTTGCCGAACTCGATCAGGTCGGGCAAGCGGGCCATGCTGCCGTCATCTTTCATGATTTCACAGATCACCGCGGCAGGCGTTAGCCCGGCGAGCGCCGTCAGATCGCAGCCGGCTTCCGTGTGCCCGGCGCGCACCAGCACGCCGCCCGGTTGCGCCACGATCGGGAACACATGCCCGGGCTGGACGATGTCCTCCGCCTTGGCCCCGCGCGCCACCGCGACCTGTATCGTGCGCGCCCGGTCCTGCGCCGAAATCCCGGTGGTGACCCCGCTTGCCGCCTCGATCGAGACCGTAAACGCGGTGCCGTGGGAGGAGCGGTTCTCCTGCGCCATCGGCGCGAGTTGCAGCGCCCGGCTGTGTTCCTCGGTCAGCGTGAGGCAGATCAGGCCGCGCGCGAACCTGGCCATGAAATTGATCTTCTCCGGCGTGACGAAATCGGCCGCGAGCAGCAGGTCACCCTCGTTTTCGCGGTCCTCCTCGTCCACCAGGATGACCATCCTGCCGGCCTTGATGTCGGCGATGATTTCCTCGGTGCGGCTGATGCTTTTGTTCGATTGCTGCTCGAACAGACGGTGTACCTGGTTCATTTTTGCGGTGCTCCGATTGCAAGCCTGCGATTATAAGCGTTTCCCCGTCCACTCGCGGCAACCGGCGCGAACTTGAGCGAGGTCAAACAAAGCGCGCATTTCCCCCGCGCCGCCCCTTGCAACCGCG
>JAJZUN010000245.1 GCA_021848555.1 Pseudomonadota bacterium
CCCGCTCCAGTTTTCCCGGGACGCGCACGCGCAACGCCACGCAGTCTCGGGCGTCGAAAAAATGGGAAGCCCGAACTTCCCATTTTTTTCGACGGTGCATGACGGCTGAACATTCGTCACGCAGCAAGCCGAGCACGGATGCTGCTATGGTTCGGATCCGACGGCGCGGTAGCAAAGCGGCTATGCAGAGGACTGCAAATCCTTCCAGGTGGGTTCGACTCCCGCCCGCGCCTCCACGATTTCCAACGTGAAATCAACGACCTAGTTTCCTCAAGGACTCGCCCGCACGGAGCGCCTTGACGTGAATCCGTGCGGTCGCGCGCGGCATGCGCCCGCCGTCGCCAGCCCCATCGAACCCGCGCCACCGCGCAAGACCCGTGCAATCGTCCTGCCTCGTCGGCAAATATTTGCCGAAATGGTCAGAGTCGTCATGTATAGTTGCCGTCGTGACAACTATAAGCGCAAAGAGAAGTCATGATGACAACAAAAGCCCTGCGCATCGCCGCAGCGCTTGCCGCGTGCATCGTCACGAATGCACACGCAGACACGACGACCATCAATCTCCCCATTGGCAGCATGATCAGCAGCCTCGGCTCGCACTTCGCCGGAGCACTGTCGCGGCTGACGCGTGATCGCTCGACACCATCTGCCGCGGCCGCAGCACCGGCATCCGCTCCGGCGCAAGGATCCGCGGCACCCTCGGCGCGTTTCTCGATCGCGCCAGGAGTCTGGGCGCAGGTCACGGGGCCGGGCCCGTACGGAACCCAGTGCGTGAACGTCGACTCCAAATCGCTCGTCCCGGCGATCCCCCCGGGAACCCCGGATTCCCGGGTCGCCAAAATTCTCGGCGACGCAGGCGCGACCTACCTCGGAGCGCAATTCGGAAATGCAGGACCCGACCCATCGTGTCGCACGCGCAATGCGCGCGTGCATGGGCTGACTGCCGAGTTCTCTGCCGTTTGCACCCAGGGCTCGATCACGAAAACCCTGCGCATGACATTGACCATGGCTTCGAATGGACGCTCGGGCCTGCTGGTCGACCGTTCGACCGACGCGATGTACCCCCGGGTTGAACTGCGCCGCACGAAGAATCTGCCGCCGCGCCAGGGCGGCTTCTACGCCAACGGATGCATGGCCGACCTTTTGGAATGACGATGCCGAAATCGGGTCCGAAGATATGCACGCGGCCGACAGCAGGAAACGCCGCACGTGATGGCGCCCGTACTTGCCCTGTTTTGCATGCAGCGTTGTCTGGGAGAGCCGGTGCCCGCGTATCGGCTGATCAAATCTTCTACGGAAAGCGAGGATGTCGATGAGTTTCTGTGCCGGTTGTGGCGCCCAACTCCCCGGTGGGGCTGGTTTTTGCGGAAGCTGTGGTCGAGCGGCCAACGTCGCCCTGCCCCCGCAGGGCTCGCCTGCGCAGCCGCAGAGCACCAATATCAACATCAACGTGGGCGGAGGCATCGGCAGGGGAACTTCGCCCCTGCTCGCGGCCGCGCTCGCGTTGTTCTTCGGCCCGCTCGGGATGCTCTACTCGACGGTGAGTGGTGCGATCGTGATGTTCCTGGTCGACATCGCGCTGCTCGTCGTGTCGGTGATGACTCTGGGTATCGGCAGCGTGCTGTACATCGTCAGCGGCATCGCTGGAATCATCTGGGCGATCGTCGCCGCGAATTCCAATACCAGCCGCAGCATGACGATCCATGTCAACAATACAAAGTGACTTTCAGCGCAAGGAGGTGGTCTTGAGTCATCCAACGTTCTGCCCGAGTTGCGGCACCAAGTTCCTGGCCGATTCCCGGTTCTGTGCATCCTGCGGTGCCGCCGTGGCGATTGCACCGCCGACCGCGCCTGCCCAGCAGCAACCGCCGGCCACGGCCACGGCCCCGACGCAGGCACCCCGGAACACCGTGGCAGGGGTCATCATCCGCCTCCCGGACGCTGCCCAACCGGGTTTGATCCTTGCTGGCGGCAAACAGTACCCCTTCAGCGTTGACGGGAGTTGGCTGGTCGAATCGGCACCGGCACTGAATTTGCGCGTGACGTTGAAGCTCGATTCCGACGGCGGGCTCGAATCCATCCAGAAGGCACAAGGTGTGGACACATCCGCACAACTCGACCAGCTTCAACAAGCGGTTGCGCAGGGTGCGTCGGCCCTGGGCGAGCGGGTCGCACCCTATGTCGCCGAGTGCCTGTCCCTGCTCACACCGCTCGGCGCGGCCGCGGCTGCCCTGTATCTCCTCGCATTCTTCTTCATGCCGCTGCTGGAAATCGGCGTCTATCACCTGTCGGCGTGGGATGCCATGCAAGGCGCCGGCCAGATCCAGTCGCTGGCCAACGGCAATGCGCCGAGCAACGGAGTCGGGCTGGCCGGCATCATCGGGATCTTCGTCGCGCTCGCGCCCTTTGGCATGCCGCTGATGGCCAAGTGGCCGCGCTGGCGTCCGGCGCTGCTGCTTGCGCCCGCCGCATTTCTTGTCGCCTATCTCGCTGGAATGTATATCGAAATCCAGTCGAGCATTCACCAAGCGATGGCGACAGCTCAATCGCTTGGCGGTGACAATTCTTTCGTCAACGGCCTCGTCGGCGAAATTGCGAAGCAAGTCTGGTCCGCTTTGGGCTTCGGCATCGGCCTTTATGCCTTGATCATTTCCGCAGGCTATATGGCCTACCTCGGCGTTCTCGGTTTCCGCAACCAAAAGAATTAACCGCGACACAACAATTCCAGGAATACTTTCCATGCAACAGAAAACAAAACTTCTGGCGACTGCCTGCGCCGTTGCCTTCGGCTTGCTGGCCGGCTGCTCCCATCACACTCCGGGAACGCTTTCCAATCAAGCGGCCGCGCAGGACGCGCTGCATCAGGCGCTTTCCCCCTCCGGTATCGCTCAGACCGCCAAGGCGGTGCGCCAATCGCAACTGCCGCAGCCGGTCGCGACCACGCCCCAGACTGCCTATGCGACGCTCAACAGCGGCAACCAGTTGATGTTCCTTTATTACGCGCTTTCGGGGCTGCCCCCGGATTACGACAGCATTGCTCAGAAATATTCCGTGGACTATCGGAATACTTCGGACGAATTCCGCAAACACGACCTGATGGCAGCGCTCAAGCCGCAAATCGATGCGTCGATCAAGGCGGCTGCGAACCAGCGCTACGTGATTTGGACGGTGGGCAACACGCGGATCGGCCACTACGATTTCAACAAGAAAGCCTTCCCGCTGGACGACGGAATTCTCCAGCAAGGTGGCTCCGGCTATTTCTTTGACAACAGCAGTTACCAGATCGAGTTCGTGAACGGCGCCGCGTTCGCCTCGATGCCGGTGGCCGATGAGAACGTGGCGAAGGACATCGAGGCGCGGGTGAGCCGGTACCAGGGCTTCAATATCCAGATCGACGCCTTCGCGCAGAGCGCCGATCCGTCCGACCACCACGTCAAGTGCGTGATCACCCGCGTGTCGTTGCTGGCACCCGACGGCACCACCCTGGCGACGACGACCACCGGTGCGCCCGCCTGACCCATCCTCGGCGGCGGCGCGCGCCGCCGCCTTTCAGCGCCGCGGCCAAGGCCATCGAGCCGGCATCCTGGCCGATCATGGAAGCAAACGCTGAAGGCAGCGCGCCTCAGCGCGCTGCACCGAGGCTCAGGTAGATGTCGACCCGCCGGTTCAGGCTGCGGCCTGCCGGCGTGGCGTTGCTGGCGACGGGGTCACTGTCGCCCAGGCCTTTTGCGGTGATCCTGGCGCTGGCAATGCCGCGCGATACCAGGTAGTTGTCGACGCTTTGCGCGCGGTTCAGCGACAGAGGCAGATTGATCAGGTCGGAGCCGCTGCTGTCGGTGTAGCCGAGAATCTGGACGGTTTCATCCGGGCGGCTTGCGAGCGCACGCGCGACGGCGTCGAGAACCGGGAACAGCCGTGGGTTCACCATCGCGCTGTCGCTGGCGAAGCCGGCATCGGACGGCACGTCGATCTGCAAACGGTTCGGCCCGATCTGCGTGACGCGCACCCCGGTGCCGAAGCTGGCTTGTTCGATCTGCCCGCGCTGTGCCGCCATCTGGGTGCTGTTGCCTTCGTGCGCCGGCTGCTCTTGGGCGCAACCCGCGACGAGCAACACCGCGAGGCCGGCGCAAAAAACAGACGCAATGTTCTGGTTCATCGCTTTGCGTTTCCTGGTTGGATCAGGGTGCGTTCGCCTGCTTCGACGCGGATTCGGGGCACTCCGGAGTTTTTCCCCACAGGGCATGCGAGGAAAACGGAACTCCGCAATATGTCCAACGGGTTTTCTGTTCGCAGATCTGGCGCTCCAGAAAGCTCTCGGACGCGCACTGCTGCAGAGCAGCTCCCAGCCTCGCAATACGCGCGGCATCCCCGCCCGCTGGCAATGTGGGGCCCGGCTTCGCAGCGGAGGCCTGCGGCTGCGCAGCCTCCGGAGCCACGGCTTGTGCCGGCTCAACCGGCGAGACCTGAGGCGCGAATTGCTCGGGTTGCGCCGACGCAGGCAGGCCGCGATCGCCGTGCCTGCGGATGACGCGGCGAGTCTCCTCGCGGCGCTTCAGAGGGCGCGGTGCCTTGGCGACGGGCTTGACGTTGGCCACGTGCTTCGACTGGCTCGATGCGGCAGCCGGGGCCGGCGCGGCAACGATCGGCAGGCGTGGCGCCGACGCCTCGGCTGCGACCGAGGACGGCACGGTCGCGGCCTTCGCGGCAGGTCCGGATGCCGCCGGCGTTCGCACCGCTGACCGAGGTGCCGAAGCAGCAGAGCTTGCGGCTGTGTTCGCGCGATGTGCGCTTTCCCACCACCAGGCACCGCCGCCGGCCGCCGCCAGCGCAAAGGCTGCGGCAAGCACGGCGACGAGCGCACCCCGCCGCGATCCGCCTCGCACCTCGCCCCCACCGGCCGCTGCGGCCCATGTTTCCGTCGCGGCGGGCTTGACGGGCTCGACCGAGATGGCGGGCGGTTGGGGCTGTGTTCCCGGTGCTTCAGCTGCTTCCGATGCCGGAGCCTCGACCGGATCGACCGGCGTTGCGGACGGTTGGGGCTCGGTGATCGCTTTGCCGCACGCGGTGCAGAAACGAGCGCTCGGGTCGATGCCCGCGCCGCAATGCGCACAGCTGGACTCGGCGACCGCCGGGGTCGATGCAGGCGCTGCGGCCGCCGGGGCTTCAGCCGCGACGGGGGTCGCCGGCGTCTGCGGCGCTTGATCTCGATTGTCCGGTGCCTCCGATGCCGGAGCCTCGACCGGATCGACCGGCGTTGCGGACGGTTGGGGCTCGGTGATCGCTTTGCCGCACGCGGTGCAGAAACGAGCGCTCGGGTTGA
>JAJZUN010000246.1 GCA_021848555.1 Pseudomonadota bacterium
TGCAGCGGCCGAAGCCATTGTGGGGGCGGTCTCGGTGCTGGAACGCCATCCCCTGATCGGACGTCCGGCCGAAGCGGGCATGCGCGAGCTAGTCATCTCCCGCGGACGCACGGGTTACATAGCCTTGTACGATTGGCTGGAGGCTATCGATACAGTGGTCGTTCTGGCGCTGCGACACCAGCGCGAGGCGGGTTACGAATAGAGCGTTTCAGCTGCGAAGATTACTTGCGCCACTTCACCGAACTTGGACGCTTTACCTTCTCGCCGCGCACCTTGGCCGAGACGTACGCGTGCACGTCCGGCATCGCGTAACCAACCCCGCTCTCCTGCATGGCGACATCGGCACGCACGGCGTCATCGAGAAAGCGGCTGCCAGTACGCGGGTTACGCTTCTTCATGTTTTCTCTTTTCGATCCGGAATTCAGAAACTACCCGTTGCACCAATAGCGACGGCCGTTTCCAGGCATTTTGCTCGATGGCTTGGTAATCCTGCAAGCTGGCGAAAACGAAGTCGATATGAACATTGTAGCGCTGCCATGCAACAATGAAACCTGAATACGATACTGGAGTTCGCCATGTCCACGATCACCATCCGCCTGCCAGAAAACCTGAAAGCGCGCGTTGCTGCCGCGGCTGCGCGCGCGGGTACAACTTTACACCGTTTTATCCTGGATGCGATTGCGGAGAAGACGGATCAGGAGGAACGGCGTGGTGACTTCAATCAGGCCGCAGAGAAACGCTACACCCAGATCGTCGCCTCGGGTGAAACGATAGCCTGGTCTGAAATGCGCGGCTATCTCGAAAATCGCCTTGCGGGCAAAGTGGCAAAGCGCGCGGTCGCCCGGAGGCGGTCTCGCTGAGTATGTCATGAAGATCGAAATTGATGCATATGAAGCGAAGACAGAACTTTTTGAATTGCTGAGGCAAATGCCTGAAGCACCGCATGGATAGCGCGTCTTCAGGCCAATAGCGTCTATCGCAGGCAGGACTCAGCCCGCGCCCTCCAGCATCCGCACTTCGAGCTGCGGGAACGGCATGTCGATGTTGCGCGCGCGGAAGGTCTCCAGGATCGCCTGGTTGATTTCGCTCACTGCGGCGACGTAGTCGGGCACATTGACCCAGGGATTGACGTTGAGCTTGACGCTGGCATCGGCCAGCCGGGCGACCCCGATTCCCGGCGCCGGATCCCGCAGCACGCGCGGGTTGGCGCGCAGGATTTCGTCAATCGCGCTCAGCGCCTGGTTTACATCGGTCCCGTAGGAAACGCCCACCACCACGTCGAGTTGACGGATCCGGCCGCAGTTGTGCAGGATCTCGCCGACGATCTTGCGGTTGGGGATCACCACCTTCGAACGGTCCGCATGGCCCAGCGTGGTGCTGAACAGGTTGATGTCGAGGACTTCGCCCTCCTCCTTGCTGATGGAGATGTAATCGCCGATATGGAAGGGCTGGGTGAAAATGATGGTCAGGCCGGCGGCGACGTTGCCGAGCACGCCCTGCATCGCGAGCGCAATGCCCGCGCCGGCCACGCCCAGGCCCGCAATCAGCGGCAATAGCTCGACGCCCAGGTTTTGCAGAGCCATGATCGCGAACAGGCCTACGATCAGGACCTCGCCGGTGCGCACGAGCAGCGAGCGCACCGGCGGCTCGAGTTTGAAACGCGCGAGCAGGCGCCCCAGCAGGCCGCCCACCCAGCGCGCGACCAGATAGCCGGCGACGAGGATGATGATCGCGACCAGCAGCTTCGGCCCGAACCTGACGCCCATGTCGAGGATGGAGGCCTTGACCTGATCCAGCGCCTGCAATTGATTGCCCATGAGAACTCCTCCTCTAATCCGCCCGGCGGTCAGCGCCCGAACAGGCCTTTCAGTTGATCCTTGAGCTTGTCCTGCACTTTCGTTTTTATTTCCTCTTTCTTTTCGTCGATCTTCTGCTGCGCCGCGCCGCTGATCATGGCGTTGAAATCGAGTTTGTAGCTGAGCGACGTGAACGGGCCGGAAATGCGCACCGGCACCGTGATCCCCTTGAGTTCGGATGCGTCCTTGCCGCCTTGCCCGGCGGCCGTGGCCACCAGCGTCGCCTTGGCCAGATAATCCATGCTGTCGGTCCCGATGTTGATATCGCCTTCGCCGCCCAGGCGCACCAGCGGCGACTTCAGCGACAAATCGGAATTGTGCGCAATACCGTTCTTGATCGCGAAGCTCGCTTTCAGCTCGGTGAAATCGGTCTTCTCGGCGGCATTCGACGCCTGCGTGGTTTCGCCTTTCAGCGAACCGAGCCTGGCTTTGGCGTTGCGTATGGTTTCACCGATGTTGATGCCTTTCAGCGCGCCGTCGGCGAGGTTGAGCGCCGCCGCGCCGTTCAGCGCCTTCTTGATCGCCGACACGGTTGCGCCCTGGCCGGAGACATCCAGCGTCACGCTGCCCTTGCCTTCGAGCAGGTCGCGGTCGATGGCATCCTTGAGCAGGGGGCCGATGCTGATGCCGGCGAGGTTCTGCCTGAGCGCGATCTGCGGCGCCGCCGCGGCGACGAGCGACAGGCTGCCGCTCGTCGTGCCTTGATACAGGCTGGCGGCGAGCGGATTCACGTCCAGGCGCCCGCCCCCCGCTTTCGCCTCGATCCGCACGTTCTGCGCCTTCAGGTTGGCCACCTTGAGCGCGCCGATTTTGACGCTGCCCTTCGCGCTCAGGGTTTTCAGGGCCGAGAAATCGAGCGCCGGCTCAGGCTTTCCCGCCGCCTTGCCTGCCTCGGCGCTTGGGCCTTCGGGCTTCTTCCCCGCGGTATAGCGGCCGACATCGAGTTTGTCGACATTGAGGTCGAACACGTAGGACGGCGGGCTGAACTGCACCAGTCCGGCCTTGCCGGTGACGCTCGATTCGTCGAGCTTGGTGGAAAAATCCAGGCTGGCAGTCTGCTTCTGCAGGTTGGCGCGGGCGGCGCCGGTGAGCTTGATCGCCACCGGGCCGCGCGCGGATTTCGCATCGGTGAAGGCGAGACTCGCGACCAGCTTCGCCAGATCGACGGTCTGTGCGTCGAGATCGATCGCGAGCGGGCTGGCGAGCTTGCCCTTGATCGTGTTGTCGCCCTGTTTGGCGTCGAGTTCGAGCGCGATCTCGTTCGACTTGATCGCTTTCGCATCGCCTTCGATGCTGCCCTTGAGGCTGAACGCGGCGAGATGCATGCCGGCCGCTTCGCCTTTGGCGCCCAGGTCGAGCGCTTCGAGCCTGAAGCGCTTGCTGTCGGCAGCGAAAGCGAGCCTGGTTTTGAGCTGAACCTCGAGATTCACCCTGGGCTGGCTCGCGCCGACGGCGAAGGCAAGCTGGATGTCGGCGGGCGTCGCGGCCGCGATCTTGCCGGTCTTGAGATGCAGCTTGTTCAGCGCATATTTCGCGCCGCTGCCCTCGTCGGTGTAGCCGAGGCTGGCGTTCTCGACCAGCACATGATCGATATTGAACCGTATCGGCTGCTGCGCCGGCCTGTCCTCCGCGCCGGGCGCCGGCTTAGTCTTGCGCGCGTCGCCCCCGGTGAGGTCGTCCACATTGGTGCTGCCGTTCTTGCGCTTGACCAGATTCGCGCGCAGCCCGCGCACCTCGACCCGGCTGACCACCAGCTCGCGCGACAGCAGCGGCATGAGCTGCAGCGACACGCGCGCCGCCTCGACCGCGGCGAATTCCTTGTCGCTCGCGTGCTCCGACAGCGAAAACCCGCCAAGCTCGGCGCCCAGCGCCGGATAAAACGTCAGCTTGATGGCGCCGTCGACCTTGAGCGTGCGGTCGAGCTTTTGCTTGACCAGTTGCACCAACTGCGGCTTGTAGTCGTTGGGATTGAAAGTCGCGGCGACGTAGGCCGCCAGAGCAATCAGGACGGCGGCTATGCCGCCCACCGAAAGCAACAGGTATTTCAGGATCTTGTTCATGGCGTTCAGCCTCACTCGATAGACCGGACAACTGGCTGCGCTGGCGCAAGGCAAGCATGGCGCCGTTTCGGCGACGCTATTTCCCGGCAATGGGTGTAATTCTCAGGTTACCTGGATTATTGTCACTCCGTCGGCAAAGGTATTGACCAATATCAAGTGCGGGGGAGCGGCTTGCACGGAGCGGCGCGCCGCCTGCGCCGGGTCTTCAGTTTCAACCGGCAGCGGCGCAGCTTTCCTTCACGCCCGGCTTCTTCAGCATCCGCCCCAGCGGGCAATCCTTGGTGAAGCCGAACTGCAGCAGGTTGGCGCCGACAAAGGCGGTGAACCATAACCGGTAGGCGCTATGGAAAACCGGGCTCGCCTGCACCCCCAGGGCACAGGATCTCCTTCAGGTGGCTGACGCAACAGAGCGGTTCTTGCTCGCGAGAGACTTGATCAGGCCATCCACGCCGCCGTCGCGAATCTGGGCACCAAAGCTCTCGCGATAATTGGTCACAAGGCTTACCCCTCCGACCACAACGTCATACACCTTCCAGCCACCGGGAATCTTCTCCATGCTGTAGTCGATGCTGATCGGCTCGCTACCCGCTTGCTTGACCTGCGTCCGGACGGTTACGTCGGTGTCTGCCATAGCGGTGCGCAGGGGCTTGACCTCAATCGCCTGGTTCTTGTAGGTGGACAGGGCGCTGGAATAGGTGCGCACCAGCAAGGTACGGAACTCGCTGGTCAGTGCCGACTGCTGCTCCACACTCGCCTTGGGCCAATTGCGCCCTACGGCCAGCGCGGTCATGCGGTTGAAGTTGAAATACGGCAGCACCTTGGCATTGACCTGTTCATTGATCATGTTCTGATTGCCGCCGCGAATCTCCTTGCCATGCCTGGCGATGGCGATGACTTCGTCGGTCATCTTCTTCACCTGCGCGTCCGGCGCAAGATCCTGCGCCAAGACCGAAACCGCGAAAAAGCAAGAAAACAACGCAAACAATAATTTCATGATGACCTCAGTTTGGTTCGCGCTAATCACCGGACGCGGAACACCCTATGCGGGAAGCAAGGCATGCTTCAACAGGTCAATTAGAGCGCGATGCAGTGCAAAAAGTCGGTGACTATTATTACAGAGCGTCGTGCCCCGGGATCTGCTGACATTCGGCGCGCGGGCGCGACGTCGGGATGGTTGAAATGCGGCCGAGTGCAGGGGGTCGCGCCGCTTCAGCCTCAACCGGCAGCGGCGCAGCTTTCCTTCACGCCCAGCTTCTTCAGCATCCACCCCAGCGGGCAAACCTTGGTGAAGCCGAACTGCAGCAGATTGGCGCCGACAAAGGCCGTGAACCATAGCCAGTAGGCGCTATGGAAAACCGGGCTCGCCGCTACGCCCAGCGCCAGCGACAGCAGTATGAA
>JAJZUN010000247.1 GCA_021848555.1 Pseudomonadota bacterium
ATCCATCTGATGCCGGTGTTCTCCAGCCTGTTCGCCACCCTGTTCATAGGCGAGCGCCTGCATGCGTACCACGCTGCGGGCTTCGTCCTGGTCGCGGGCGGCGCCATACTCGGTTGTCTCAAGTCGGAGCCGGTGCTATCGTCTCAGGCCCAAAAGAAAATTTAGAGCTAATTTGAAAATGAGGGGAAACATCCCCTCATGCTCCCCTAAATCAGGGGCTATTTCGGTGATCCCGAAATAGCCCGTAAGTCATTTGCAAAGCGAAGGAGAGTGTCATGGCGGATAACCGCAGAAGCAGCCTCATCACCCAGGGCGTCGCCCGCTCGCCCAACCGCGCCATGCTGCGCGCCGTGGGCTTTCGCGACGGCGACTTCGACAAGCCCATCGTCGGCGTGGCCAACGGGCATTCGACCATGAATCCCTGCAATGCCGGCATCCAGCCGCTGGTGGACCGCGCCATGGCCGCGCTCGAGGCCGCCGGCGCCAAGCCGCAGGTGTTCGGCGTGCCCACGATCACGGACGGCATCGGTATGGGCACCGAGGCGATGAAATACAGTCTGGTTTCGCGCGAGGTGATCGCCGACTGCATCGAGACCTCGGTCAACGGCCAGGCCATGGACGGCGTGCTGGTTTGCGGCGGCTGCGACAAGAACATGCCCGGCGGCATGATGGCGATCGCGCGCATGAACGTGCCCGGCATCTACGTCTACGCCGGCACCATCAAGCCGGGCAAGTGGAAGGGCCAGGACCTCACCATCGTCAGCTCGTTCGAGGCGGTTGGCGCCTATACCGCGGGCAAGATGAGCAAGGAGGATTTCGTCGGCATCGAGAAAAACGCCTGTCCCACGGTGGGCGCCTGCGGCGGCATGTTCACCGCCAACACCATGTCCTCCTCGTTCGAGGCGCTGGGCATGAGCCTGCTCGGTTCCTCGCAGATGGCCTCGCCCGACGCGGAGAAGGCCGTATCCGCTTCGGCCTCGGCCGAGGTGCTGGTCAACGCGATCCGCAAGCAGATCCTGCCGCGCCAGATCATCACGCGCAAGTCGATCGAGAATGCGATCAGCCTGGTGATGGCCACGGGCGGCTCCACCAATGCCGTGCTGCATTACCTCGCGATCGCCTCGGCCGCAGGAGTGAAATGGAGCATCGATGACTTCGAGCGCGTGCGGCGCAAAGTCCCGGTGCTGTGCGACCTCAAGCCTTCGGGCCGTTATGTGGCGGTGGATTTCCACCGCGCCGGAGGCGTGCCGCAAGTGCTCAAGATGTTGCTCGTGCACGGGCTGCTGCACGGCGAATGCCTGACCATTACCGGCCGCACCCTGGCCGAGGAACTCGCGGCGATCCCGGATGCGCCGCGCAGCGACCAGGACGTGATCCGCCAGTGGGACCAGCCCATGTATGCGCAGGGTCATCTCGCCATTCTCAAGGGCAATCTCGCGCCCGAGGGCTGCGTGGCCAAGATCACCGGGCTCAAGAATCCGTCCATCACCGGGCCGGCGCGCGTGTTCGACTCCGAGCCCAAATGCATGGATGCGATCATGGCCAAGCGCATCAAGCCGGGCGACGTGGTCGTGATCCGTTACGAGGGGCCGAAAGGCGGTCCGGGCATGCAGGAAATGCTGGCGCCGACCTCGGCGCTGACCGGCCAGGGCCTGGGCGAATCGGTGGGCCTGATCACCGACGGCCGGTTTTCCGGCGGCACCTGGGGCATGGTGGTGGGCCACGTCGCGCCTGAAGCCTTTGTCGGCGGGCCGATCGCGCTGATCAAGGAAGGCGACTCGATCACCATCGACGCGAAAAAACACCTGATCCAGCTCAACGTCACGGCCAAGGAACTCGCCGCGCGGCGCAAGAAATGGACGCAACCCAAGCCGCGTTACACCCGCGGCCTGCTGGCGAAATACACCAAGCTGGTTTCGACCGCGAGCGTGGGCGCGATCACCGACGGAGATCTGTAGCGATCGCGGCGGCCGGCCGAGAATAGCCGCAGCCATGCCCAACCGCCTCGCGCGCGAGACCAGTCCTTATCTGCAGCTGCACGCCGCTAACCCGGTGGACTGGTACGCCTGGGGCGAGGAAGCGCTGCAGGCGGCGCGCGCGCCTGCTCGCGACCTGCAAGGACGGACGCGCGCATCTGGATGCCTATCTGGACGACTATGCCTTCCTGCTTGCGGCGCTGGTCGAACTGCTGCAGACCGAATACGACAGCCGCGACCTCGAATTCGCGCGCGCCCTGGCCGAGGTGCTGCTGCAGCAGTTCTACGACCCCGCGCAAGGCGGCTTTTTCTTCACCAGCCATGACCACGAAACGCTGATCCACCGACCCAAGCCGGGCCACGACGGCGCCACGCCTTCGGGCAACGGCGTGGCGGCGCTCGCGCTGCAGCGCTTGGGGCATATCGCCGGGGATGCGCGCTACCTGGACGCCGCCGCGCGCACGCTGGCGCAGCACCCCGGCGGCTACGCCAGTCTGCTCATGGCGCTGGAGGAGGCGATCGAACCCCCGCGGCTGGTGGTGCTGCGCGGGCCGCAAGCGCAGATGCGGTCGTGGCGGCAGGTGCTGGACCAGACCTACCTGCCGACTACGCTGATCCTGGGGCTCGCGCCCGCCGTGGCGAAGCTGCCGGCGCCGCTGGCCAAGCCGGTTACGCAGACGACTGTCAACGCCTGGGTATGCGCGGGCGTAACTTGCCTCGCGCCCGTGGATAAGCTCGACCAACTGCTGGGTATATTCAAGACCGACGATTTCCGGTAGCATGCCGCAGCTTGGCACGCCGCCACTTTCCCAAGGAGAATCAGTGAAAACCCTAGTCAGCTGTTTGTTTGTTTCCGCCGGACTGCTCGCGATCAGCGGCAATGCGCTTGCTCAGGAAGCGCTGGCAAAGAAATACAATTGCCTTGCCTGTCACGCGGTGGACAAGAAGGTAGTCGGCCCGGCCTATAAGGACGTCGCCGCCAAATACAAGGGCGTCGCGGGCGCCGACGCGAAGCTCGTTGCCAAGGTCAAGAACGGCGGCAGCGGCGTCTGGGGTGCGATCCCGATGCCGCCGAATTCGACCGTGCCGGACGCCGACGTCAAGGCCCTGGTGAAATGGGTGCTGTCGCTGAAATAGTAGTCGCGGTATTGGCATAGGCTCGATCAAGTCGCGGCCGGTCAGGGGACCGTCCGCGCTGGGCCTGGCGCGGGACCGGCCGGGCTGCGCAGTGCTAGAATGTTTCGACATTTTTCAGGGAGAACGTCATGCAACGCACGCGGTTCAGTCTCGCGATCTTCGCCGCAGTCGCGGCGCTCACTCTTGCCGGTTGCGGCGAAGAGAAAAAACCGGAACCGGTAGTCAGCGCGCCGCCGGCCCCGCCGCCGCCCATGGTGGTGAAGCTAGGCCATGTGGGTCCGCTCACCGGCGGCATCGCCCACCTGGGCAAGGACAACGAAAACGGCGTACGTTTGGCGGTCGACGAAGCCAACGCCAAGGGTTTGACGCTGGGCGGCAAGAAGGTCAAGCTGGAATTGATCGCTGAAGACGACCAGGCCGATCCCAAGGTCGGCACCACCGTGGCGCAGAAGCTGGTCGATGCCAAAGTGGCAGGCGTGATCGGCCATCTGAACTCGGGCGTGTCCATCCCGGCTTCGGCAATTTACAATCAGGCCGGCATTCCGATGATCAGCGGCTCCTCCACCAACCCGCAGCTGACCGAACAGGGTTTCAAGAACGTGTTCCGCGTCGTCGGCCGCGACGACCAGCAGGGCCCCGCGATTGCGAGCTATCTCGCGAGCCAGCTCAAGCCTAAGACCGTAGCGGTGATCGATGACGCCACCGCGTACGGCGAGGGCCTGGCCAACGAGGTGGAGAAGACCCTGAAGGCCGCCGGCGTGAAAGTGCTGCCGCGCGAGAAAGGCACGGACAAGACTGCCGACTTCAAGGCGATCCTCACCAAGATCAAAGGCAAGAAGCCCGACGCCGTGTTCTACGGCGGCATGGACGCGACCGGCGGCCCGCTGCTGAAGCAGGGACGCGAGCTCGGCATCAAGGCGGTGTTCGCCTTCGGCGACGGCGCTTGCACCGACAAGATGAAAGAGCTTGCGGGCGACGCCGCCGAGGGGCTGCTGTGCTCTCAGGCCGGACTGCCGGTGCAAGCCGCGAACAAGAAGTTCCTCGATGCTTACAAGGCTAAATTCAAAATCGACCCGATTCTGTACGCGCCGTTCACCTACGATGCGGCCAACCTGATCATTGAGTCGATGAAGAAAGCCGACTCGCCCGATCCGGCCAAGTACCTGCCCGAGCTGGCCAAGATCAGCTACGAGGGCGCTAGCGGCAAGATCGAATTCGACGACAAAGGCGACCGCAAGGACGCGGAGATGACGATCTTCACCATGAAAGGGGGCAAGATCGAGCCGATCGCGATTATCAAGAGCGGCAAGACCATCAAGTTCGAGGACTTCATCAAAGCAGCCGAAGCGGCCGCACCTGCGGCGCCGGAGGCAGCCAAAGCCGCGGCCGAACCCGCGCAGGCCGCGGAGCCGGCCAAGAAATAAGCGACTAGGCTTGATCCCCGACCAGCTCGCGACAAGAACGGCGCTTTCGGGCGCCGTTTTTTTGCCTGGGCGCGCAACCGGGCCGGATAACACGGGGAACGATTCTTGCACGCGGCGTTGAACGGAACCGCTATGCGGCGTTTAGGTCTTTAGCCTTAATTCCGGCCAGGCATGGACATTTTCCTGCAGCAGATCATCAACGGGCTCACGCTAGGCAGCGTGTACGCGATCGTCGCACTCGGCTACACCATGGTCTACGGCATCATCCAGCTGATCAACTTCGCCCATGGCGAACTGGTGATGATAGGCGCCATGGTCGCGTTTTCGGTCATCAACGCGCTCGCCGGAACGCATTTGCCGCCGGTGCTGATCGTGCTCATCGGCATACTCGCGGCTATCCCGGTCTGCATGCTGGTGGGCTATGCGATGGAGCGCATCGCCTACCGCCCCTTGCGCAATGCGCCGCGGCTTGCGCCGCTGATCACTGCGATCGGCATCTCCATTATCCTGCAGCACGTCGCGCTGCTGGTGTGGAGCCGCAACCCGCTCGCTTTTCCGCAGATCATCCCGTTCGTCACTTTTCCCGTCGGCGGAGCGATCATCAGCGGGGTGCAAATCGCGATCATCCTGACTTCGGTGCTGATGATGGGCGCGCTGACGTTCATGGTGTATCGGACCAAGCTCGGCATTGCCATGCGCGCGACTTCGCAGAACCCGCAGGTGGCCGGCCTGATGGGCATAGATATAGACCGCATCATCTCTTTTACTTTTATCGT
>JAJZUN010000248.1 GCA_021848555.1 Pseudomonadota bacterium
CGATCCGGTACGTATCCTGGAACAATCTGGCTGCAAGTTCGCGCAGCATGATTCGTCTCCCACGTTCAAATGCCCAGCCCTTCGGCCCAGGCCAGCGCCTCCAGGTGCGCCAGCGCGACGCGCTTGCGGCTCAGTCCGAGCAGGTGGACCTGCACGTCCACCTCGTCCCAATTGTCGTGCTCGCAGGCTTCGACGACCTGCAGGTACGGTCCGTACGGACCTTGGCGCCGAGTCAGCGCAAGGGTGATTGAATCGGCAAGCGTGACTTCGTCGAGCGCCTTGTCCAGCGGCACGCCGAGCATCGCATCGAGCATCGAGAACACTCCGGCGACGAACGCGTTGTCGGCGTCCTCGGAGTTCATCGCGCCGCCGGCCAGCAGTTCCATCATGCGGCCACGGGTGACCGCGGTACGCGCCAGTGCCGACGCTGCGCTGTTTCCGGGCGTGGTCGCCATCAGCAGCACCAGCCAGCGGAACAGTTTCTTGTAGCCCAGGATCATCACCGCATGGCGGAACGAGGTGATCTCGGACATCAACCCGAACCCGGACGAGTTGATGTAGCGCAGCAGCTTGAACGATAGAGCCGGGTCGCGTTTGAGGACTTCCTCGATGCGCGGGATGTCGACCTGCTTGTTGACCAGGTCGATCAGCTGCAGCACCGTCGAGAATGCCGGGTTGAACACTTTGGCGCTGATCGTCTGCGGACGTGCGAAGTAATAGCCCTGGAACAGATGGAAGCCCGCGGCGTGGTATTCCTGGAAGCATTCCACGGTTTCGACCTTGACCGCCAGCAGCTTGAGTTGCGCGTGGGCGCCAAGGCGGCGCAGCAATGCCGGCAGGATGCCCGCGGGAAGGGCCTTGACGTCGATTTCAACGAATCCCAGCAACGGCAGCCAGGGCGCGTACGGGCCGGCCGCGGCGAAGATTCCCGCAGCCAGGCGAAATCCGCGCTCGCGCAGCGTCTGCATCCGCGGCACTGCGGAAGCAATCAGCGCAGGGTCGTCGCCGGCGGCTCGGGGCAGTTCGAGCACCATGCGGTCGGGGTGGACGATGTCGAAATGCTCGCCGTCGAGGTCCTCCAGCCGCACGTTCAGGAACGTCAGCTTGTCGCCGAACAAGTTCTCGGCGGTGATGTTCGACAGCGCATTGAACAGCAGCGCGGTATCCGAAGCGCGGGTGTGAACTGCCGGCGCCTCGGTCGCGGTGGCCGAGGCTCGCGACAGCAGTTCATAGCCGACGATGCGCTGCTGGCGGTCGACCACCGGCTGGCGGGCGATGTAGGTGTAGGCCGAATCGTCGTCGGCGACTGCTTGGGCTGCGTCTTGCATGCTGATGCCAAGTGGGGGCGGGTCGGGTTCGATGCTAGTCATCATGGTCGACGGCGGGCAAGTCGGACGATTCGCCGTTCCCGGCGAGGTTGCGCCAATCCGAATTGAACTCGCCCGCGATCTCCACGCCGATCCCCGCTGCGCGCAGCATCGCTGCGGTTCGCTCGACGATTTCCGCCGCTGCAAGAATGTGCGCGTTCGACAAGGATTCGATCGTTTCGACGAAATTGATGCTCCCGATCGCTTCGTGCTTCACCAACTGCCAGAAAGTCACGAATCCGATGCCTTCCTCGATGCAAAATGGAACCAGTTCGTCCAGCATCGTGTAGTTGGCATCGTAGACTCCGCAGCTTATACCGAGCAGCGGAGGCTTCTGCTTCCTCGCGCGCGCAGCAGCCCGGATAAGTTCCAGGTTGCTTGTGATCGTGCTCAGCTTGACGTGCCGGCGGGTCCGGCGCAGAAGATCCGCATCGACCGTGTCCATCGAAACCTGGACCGAGTAGAACGCGGCCAGCGCGTCCGCTTCCGCGGGTTCGAGCGGCTTGGCCAGATTGGTGATCACCGAAGTGCGGAAGCCAAGTTCCGCGACGGTGCTGGAGAATTCGATCCAGTCGGGGTGGTACGTCATCTCGCCGTGGCCGTTGAGCATGACGAACAGATCGCGGGGCTGCTCCCGCAGCACCGTCAACAGGCGCTGCATGAACGGTCGCGGCATGTGCACGCCGGCGTAATCGGGAAGACTGACGGCGCAATACACGCAGCGCAGGTTGCACTTCGACGTGACCTCGACGCGCAGGTTGCGCAGCGGCAGCGAGTGCACGAGCCCCGGCCCGCCGAAAAGCCCCGACTCGCGGCGCAGCACCTGCACCAGACTGTCCGCGCTGCCGAGTGGCCGGATGTGGCAGTCGACACAGGCGCCCTCGAGGTCGCCACGCAGCAGCGAACGCCTCAGCCGGCGAAACGACGGCGCTTCACGCAACACGTCGAAGCCGTGGTCCGGATCGGTCCAGCGCTCGTCGGCGATGCGTTTGCAGCAGGGTTTGATCTGGCCCGTTGCCTCGACTTCGAGGCCAATCCACGGGTCGAAGCAAAGACGGGTGGTCCGTCGCTGGGCCGAGGTCATGCGATTCTCGAACTGGCCGCGCAGGATAAAATGAACCGCTCCGCTTGGAAACGTGCCGGCGCCAACTGCGGCGGCGACATCCGGATTCAATTCAAGATAGCCCGCTTCGTCCCAAACCCCGTCAAGCCTGGATATTGCGGCAATATCAACGCCATTTTTCCGGGGCTCGTTCACACCGAATCGAAGATAATGTTCCAAGCCGTTTCTGAAACGGCCTTTCGCGACTTCCTCAGCGACATCCGGATTCAGTTCGAGGTATACCGAATCCCTCCAGCCGAGTGGTTCGTCGACTTCGAGCAGCATGGTCAGCATCGTGTCGCCTCGTGTTGTGGGTGACGGCGCCGGACATGACGGCGGTGGGCGTGCGCCGAACGCGGATTCGCCGGTCTCCGCAGAACCGGAGCGCGGCAAAGTCCGAGGCCTGGGAATGACGGGCTGTGCAAGAATGAAGACATGCCAAGCGGAGCCGAACGATGAATGATGCCACGACGCTTCAAGGCCACGGCGGACGATCGCCAGCGTTCGCGGTCGTCGCCCACGTCTTCTACGCGGACGTCTGGAGCATCATCGCCGAGCTCATCGGCAATCTGCGCACGCCTTTCGATCTGTACGCCACCTTGCCCGACGCGCCCGAATTCGACCGGGTCGCGGCGGCAATCGCCGCGCAATTCCCGGACTCCCGTGTTTTGAGGACTCCGAATCGGGGACGCGACGTGGCGCCGTTTCTGCGCGCCATGGACGCCTTCGATCTCTATCGTTACGACGCGATCCTGAAGCTTCATACCAAGCGCAGCACCCACCTGCAGCAGCATGGCGCGCGCTGGGCGAACGATCTTTTCCGATCGCTCGTCGGCGACGACGAGACGGTCGAGGCGGCACTGCGCATATTCGGCGAATTCCCCCAGGTCGGCATGATCTACCCCGATTTCGTCAAGGTACCGATTTCCGCCGAGCTGATCCCGAATCTTCGCTGGCTTGATCAGCTGCAGGCGCGCCTCGGACGCGCGCGCAGTGTCCTGGAGAACGGCTGGGAATTCGCCGCCGGAACCATGTTCTGGTTCCGTGGCGCGGCGATGATGCCGTTGCGCGACCTTCGCTTCGGGGTCGAGGACTTCGAGCCGGAAAACGGCCAGATCAACGGCACGCTGGCCCATGCGCTCGAGCGCGTCTTTCCCCAGATCATCTACAAGTCGGGCCATCTCGTGGTGACTGCTGACCGCATTGCCGAAGTGCAAAGAAGCGCGCTTGCACGCGTGGTGGGCGGGCTGAACAAGCCTCCCCCGCCGGTGAGGAAAGGCTTCCGCATCCCACCGAAGCGCGGCAGCGCAAGGCGCTAGCAGGGCTCGTCCACTGCGTCGGGAGTTCGCGCGCGATTGCCTGGGGGCCTGCTGGCCGGTTCACGGCAGCCATGCGCGCAGCCATTTGTTCAAGTGGTCTTCCATGATCCATTCCGCGCGCACCTTCGCGCGCAACGCGTCCCCTTGCGTGCGAAGCGCATCGCGATCGGCCAGCAAATCGCGCAGGGCGCGCATCCAGTCGCGGTAGCGGTTGGCCACTCGGGTCACCGGGAAATCACCCTGATAGGGGGTCAGGTCCGAGCAGACGATCGGGTAGCCCAGGGCGCCGTATTCGAGCAGTCGCAGATGGCTTTTGGCTTCGTTGAACGCATTGTCCTCCAGCGGGGCCACCGCGAGGTCGAGGTCTAGGCTGGCAAGCCGCGCCGGATACTGGTCCAGCGGCACGCCGGAATGGAATTCCTTGACGACGGGCTTCAGTGCGTCGGGGCACAGGCCGAAGAAGATCCAGTCTATTTCGTCGGCGGTGTCTCGGACGACGTCGATGATGATTTCCAGGTCGCCAGAGTGCCCGATCCCGCCGGCCCAGCCCACGCGCGGCCGGGCGCGCTCTGCACGCGGGGGCTGCAGCTGCCCCCAGCGCGCGCCTTCGATGTAGTTCGGGCACACGACCACTTCGTCGGCGAACCCGGCGTAGGCCTTGGCGAGCGGCTCGGTGGCGACCACCAGGCGGTTGCACAGTCCGGCCGCCTTGCGGAAGCGCTTGGCAATGTCCTTGTGGATGTGCGATTTGTGCACGCTCTTGAGCGGCAGATTGGTGATCAGGTCGTCGATTTCGAACACGCGGAAAGCCCGTGCGGTGCGCGCATGGCGTTCGATGGCTTCGATCTGCGGCCATTCCATTTGCCGCTGCACGACCAGCACGTCGGGGTCCATGCGCTGCATCTCGGGCGGTTCGAACAGCCGCATCGTTTCCCAGCCCTGGGTCAGTCCGGCTCGATTCAGCGCGCGCATCGGCGCAATGATGCGGTACTCGCCGCAGCCCTCACGATCGGCAGGATGAACCAGGATGCGCGGCCTCGGGCGCCACTCCGGATCCCAGCTCAGGCACTGCTGATCGTCGAGCAGGAAATCGGTGCTGGCGAGGCTCAGGTGCCGGTTGTACGCCGGGTCGAAAGCCAGTGCGGGAAGCCACTTGCGGTACATCGCGGCCTTCTCGGCAGCAAAGCGCTTGAGCTTGGCATCGTCCTTCGCTGCCTCGACCTTGCCCTTTTGGCTGGCAGAGCCTTCGTGCAGCAGCAGCGCGAACGGTGTGAACACGATGCGAAGTCCTGCCTCACGGACTTTGAGGCACAGGTCGATATCGTTGTACGAGACCTTGAAGTCGGTCTCGTCGAGGCCGCCGACCTGGTCGAAGACGCCCTTGCGCACCAGCAGGCACGCGCCGGTCACCGCCGACAGATTCTGCACCAGTTGCGCGCGGCCGAAATACCCGCGGTCCTCGGGTGGACGGTTGATGAACGGGTGCTCGGCGGGGCCACGCATGCCGAGGATGACCCCTGCGTGC
>JAJZUN010000249.1 GCA_021848555.1 Pseudomonadota bacterium
GGACAGCGCCGCCTCGGCTTCTTCCTCGGCGTCTTCGTCGGGGACGACCGCCGGCGCGTTCTCTGAAATCAGCAGCGTTTCCGCATCCGGCGCCGCGTCGTAGACTTGGATGCCCATGTCGCTGAAGGTGGTGATGATCGACTCGATCTGCTCCGCATCGACCAGGTCGTCGGGCAGATGGTCGTTGATCTCGGAATAGGTAAGGAAGCCGCGCTCCTTGCCAAGTTTGATCAGGTTTTTCAAGCGCGTGCGCCGCGCCTCCACGTCCTCGGGCTTTTGCTCGCCTTTGCGCAGATCCGCCTTCTGTTTTGCGGTGAGTTTCGCCGCCTGCTGCTTGGCGATCTGCCGGGCGATTTGTTTTGCCGATTGCGGCTTTGCCGCGACGACTTCTTGCTGTTCGGCCTTGCCTTTTTCCGGTGTCTTCACCTTGCCCGGCTGCTGCTTGGCGCTGGCCGGCGCCGCCGGCTTGGCCGCGGGTTTGGCCGAAGGCTTGGCTGTGGGCTGCGCTTTCTTCACCGAGGGTGTTGATTTGGCCGACGGCTTCGACTTGGCCAGAGGCCTCGACCTGGACTGCGGTTTGGCGCCGGCCGCCGGCTTTTTCTTCGGCGGCAAGGCCTTCTTGTGCGCAGACTTCGGCTTGGCGGCCTTCGCTTTTGCGGCTGCGGCGGGTTTCTTGGCTTGATGTGCTGCCATGAGTTTGTCCTAAGTCGGTGAAGTATTGGAAAAAAAGGACGCGAATTATACCACGGGACGGTTCGTGCCCGGGCGCTGATCCAGCGTTCCCAGGCGCTTGGTCAGCGCGTTCATCATCTCGATATCCTCAGGGCTGAGTGCCCCCGCTTTGCTCTTGCGCTGCAATTCATTCAACTGCTCGTGGATGCGCCGGCGTTCGAGCCCGGGCAGGGCGTCGCGGAACGCGCCTTCCGCCTGTTCGGGCGTGAGTCCCATGACCATGAGCTCTGAACGAACCTGCTTGAGCAGGGTTTCGTAGGGGCTGCCGCGAAAGTGGTCGATCAGCGTCGCTTCGGAGTCAACATCGGGGTTGGCGCGCACGTATTCGCCCAGGGCGAGCAGAGCCTTGGCCTCGATGTTCTCGCCACGGATGATTTCCCCGGACAGCTCAGCGGCAAGCGCAGGCTTGGTTAAGACATAATCCAGCAGGCTGAGTTCAAAACTCTTGACCGCCGCGCGCGCGGCCTTGGGTGGCGCAGGGCGCTGCCATGCGGGTGCCGGCTGGCTGCGGCGCAGCTCGCACAGCCGCTCGACTTCCTGCTGGGTCATGCCGCTGATGTCAGCGACCTGCTTCAGCAGCTGCAGCTGCAGCCCGGGCGCGGCCACGCTCTTGAGCAAAGGCTTGGCCTCGTGCACCAGGCGTGAACGGCCTTCCGCGGTGTTGGTGTCCACGCGCGCGCGCAACTGCGCGAGCAGATAGGCGGACAGCGGCTCGGCGCGTCCCACCAAGTCCTCGAACGCCTCTTTTCCCTTGGTGCGCACATAGCTGTCCGGGTCCTCGCCTTCGGGCAGGAACAGAAAGCGTATGGTCTTGTTGTCCAGCGTCGCCGGCAGGCTTACTTCCAGAGCATGCCAGGCGGCTTTCCGGCCGGCGGCGTCGCCGTCGAAGCTGAACACGATTTCGTCGGCCTGGCGCAGCAGTTTCTGCACATGGACCGGCGTGGTCGCCGTGCCCAGGGTCGCGACCGCATAGCCGACGCCGTGCTGTGCCAGCGCCACCACGTCCATATAGCCCTCGACCACCAGCACCCGGTCGGCATCGCGTATCGCCTGGCGCGCCTGCGGCAGGCCGTAGAGCTCGCGCCCCTTCTCGAACAGCGGCGTCTCCGGCGAGTTGAGGTATTTCGGCTCTCCCGCGCCGATGACGCGGCCGCCGAAACCGACGACGAAACCGCGCTGGTTGATGATAGGGAACATGATGCGGTCGCGGAAGCGGTCGTAGCGCTTGCCGGCGTCGTTCTCGATCACCAGGCCCACTTCCTTCAAGGTTTTGTCGGCGTAATCGGGAAATACGGCCTGCAGGTTCTGCCAGCCGTCGGGCGCATAGCCGATGCCGAAGTGCGCCGCGATCTGGCCCGACAGGCCGCGGCGCTTCAAGTATTCGATCGCGTGTGGCGAGGCCTTCAACTGTTCGCGGTAGTACTGCATGGCGCGCTGCATGAATTCGAACAAATCGGGGCCGGTTTCTTCCTTCTTCTTGCCGAAACGCGGTTCGAACTCCGGCATGGTCATGCCCGCCCCCGACGCCAGCTCCTTGATCGCCTCGATATAGCCCAGGCCGGAATACTCCATCAGGAAACCGATCGCATCGCCGTGCGCGCCGCAGCCGAAGCAGTGGTAGAACTGTTTCGAAGGGCTGACGGTAAAGGAGGGCGATTTCTCATTATGAAACGGACAGCAGGCGCTGAAGTTGGCGCCCGCCTTCTTCAGCTGCATGTGGCGCTGAATAATATCGACGATATCGACGCGATTGAGTAGATCGCGCTTGAAGGAATCAGGAATCACGCGTGGTTGGGTGCTGGAGCAGGACCTGGGAAGCTTTCCCCGGCATGTCCAGGGAACATCTATTCTTTATAGGCCATTTCGACCGGAACGCAAGGGAAAAACCGGTATTGTGGGAGGCCCGCCCCCGGGCCGATCAGACTTCGATGTGGCACCGATCGGGGCGAGGGCGCCCCTCCCACAAGTCCTTCTAGCTTCCGAGCCTGGCCTTCACCAGGGAAGATACCTTGGCCATGTCGGCGCGGCCGGCCAGCTTGGGTTTCAGCACCGCCATGACCTTGCCCATGTCCTGCATCGCTTTGGCGCCGGATGCGGCGACCGCGGCGGCCACCTCCGCGGCGATTTCCGCCTCGGTCAGCTGCTGCGGCATATAGCCCGTGAGCACGCCGATTTCGAATTTTTCCACGTCGGCCAGATCCTGGCGGTGGCCCGCTTCGTATTGGGTCACCGAGTCGCGGCGCTGCTTCAGCATTTTTTCGATGATGGCGAGGATGTCCGCGTCCGACAGTTCGATGCGCTCGTCCACCTCGCGCTGCTTCATCGCCGCGAGCAGCAGGCGGATCGCCGACAGGCGCGCCGCGTCCTTGGCGCGCATGGCGGCCTTCATGTCTTCGGTGATTTGTGCCTTGAGCGACATCGGCGCGGCGGAGTATGCGTGACGGGCCTGGCGGGAGCGGCGCTAGACCGTCACGCGAAACGCGTCACCTGCGGCGGATTAGAACAGTTTCGGCGGGAGTTGCTGGCTGCGGATGCGCTTGTAGTGGCGCTTGACCGCGGCGGCCAGCTTGCGTTTGCGCTCGGCAGTGGGCTTTTCGTAGAACTCGCGTGCGCGCAGTTCGGTCAGCAGACCGGTTTTCTCGATGGTGCGCTTGAAGCGGCGCAGCGCGACTTCGAACGGCTCGTTTTCCTTGACTCGTACGGTAGGCATTAATACTCCGGCTTTTGTTTGGGCGGAAAACCGTGAATTATATCAGGACTTTCCGGGGCCGGACAAGGGCTGATTCAGCCCGTGTTTCACCCGTCTGCCGGCTATTCCTCGTGCCGGTGGCGCTTGGCCGAAGGCGCGCGCTCGTGGTGGAATACGAGGTACAGCGTCGGCAGCACCAGCAGGGTCAGCAGCGTCGCCGAAATCAGGCCGCCGATGACCACCACGGCGAGAGGCTTCTGCGTCTCCGCGCCGATGCCGTGGGACAGGGCCATGGGCAGCAGGCCCAGCATGGCCAGGAGGCCGGTCATCAGCACCGTGCGCAGCCGCACCAGCGAACCCTCGACCACCGCCTGCTCCGGTGTGGCGCCGGCGTTGCGCAGCTGGTTGAAATAGGCCACCATCACCACGCCGTTGAGCACCGCCTGGCCGAACAGCGCGATAAAGCCGATCGCCGCCGATACCGACAGGTTGATGCCGGTAAACAGCAGTGCGAATATCCCGCCCACCATCGCGAACGGGATGTTGAGCACGATCAGCGCCGCGCTCTTGAACGAACCGAAGGCGTCGAACAGCAGCAGGAAAATCAGCAGCACCGAAATCGGCACGATGATCGCAAGCCGCGTCATCGCCCGCTCCTGGTTCTCGAACTCGCCCGACCAGGTGAGGGTGTAGCCCGGCGGCAGGCCGCCCAGTTTGGCCACGCGTTGTTTCATGTCCGCCACCACGCTGCCCATGTCGCGGTCGCGGATGAATATGCCGATCGACTGCACCCGCAGGCTGTTCTCGCGGCTGATGTTCTGCGCGCCGCTCACGGTCCTGAACTGGGCCACCTGCGCCAGCGGCACGTACTGGCCCGAAGGCGTGGACACCAGGATGGCGCGCATGCGCTCGATCGAGCGCTCGGCTTCCTTCAGGCGCACCGCCACCGCGAAGCGGCGCTCGCCCTCCCACAACTGGGTCGCGGCCTTGCCGCCGAGCGCGGTTTCGATCACGTCCTGGATATCGGCGACATTCAGCCCGTAGCGCGCCGCGGCCGCGCGGTCGATGTCGATCTGCAGTTGCGGCAGTTCGCCCAGGCGGTCGATGAAAGCGCGGCGCACGCCGGCGACATCGCGCACGGCTGCCAGCACCTTTTTCGATTCGTCGCGCAGCACGTCCAGATCCGAGCCGAACACCTTGATCACGATCTGGCCGTCGATTTGCGAAATCGATTCCAGCACGTTGTCGCGGATCGGCATGGAGAAACTCGGCTCGATGCCCGGATAGGCGAGCAGGTTGCGTTCCATCTCGTCCATCAGGTCGAAGCGCGACAGGCCGTGGCGCCATGCGGATTCCGGCTTCAGGTCGACCAGGAACTCGGACATGTTCACCAGCTTCGGGTCGGTGCCGTCCTCGGGCCGGCCGGCCTTGGACATGACCGTCCTGACTTCGGGCACTTTGGCGATCGCGGCACGGAACTTCGCGTTTTCCGACTGCGCCTCGCTCACCGAGACGCTGGAGGGCAGGGGCACGTTGATCCAGATCGAGCCCTCGTTCAGTTCGGGCAGGAATTCGGTGCCGAGCTTGGGCACCACGGCCAGGCTGGCCGCGAGCGCGAGCAGGGCCGAGCCGATGACAATCTTGCGGTGGCCGATGGCCCAGGACAGGGTCGGTTTGTACACGCCCTTGCACCAGTGCACCAGCCAGTTCTCCTTATCCGGCAGGTCCTTGCGCAGCATCGCGTAGCACAGCAGCGGCACCAGCGTCAGCGATAACAGCAGCGAGCCCACCAGCGCGGAGGTGACCGACCAGGCCATGGGCGCGAAAATCCTGCCCTCCTGGCGCTGCAGCGTGAAAATCGGAATATGCGCGGCGATGATGATCAGCATCG
>JAJZUN010000250.1 GCA_021848555.1 Pseudomonadota bacterium
ATGGGGAAACTGGGGGACACCTGCGGCATTCTTCCTGGGTTTGTTGTGGGTTATCGGTTTCGGCGCAAAGCTCGGGCTCCTGCCGTTCTACGAATGGTATCCGGGCGCCTATGGCAGCGGCAGCGGCGCCTCCGGCGCCATCCTGTCCGGCGTGGTGATGAATGCAGCCTATTTCGCGCTGGGCCGCGCCCTGCTGCAGTGGCTGGGTACGCCATCTTGGCTCGCGCAGTTCGGCATCGTCGTGCTGGCGCTGGGCACGTTCACCGCGATACTGGCCATCCTGTATGCCTTCCAGCAAATCGACTGGCGCAGGCTGCTCGCTTTTTCCTCCGCCGAGAATGCAGCCGTCGCGGTCACCGCGCTGGGCGCTGCGCTGGTGTTCCGCGCTGGGGGGCAGCAAGGACTGGCTGCGCTGGCCTGGATCGCGGGCATACTGCACCTGATGGGCCACAGCCTGGCGAAGGGCACACTGTTCTTCGCCGCCGATGCCGCTGCCGCCCTTCAGGGCGATCATATCCTGCGCCAAGGGGCCCTGTTGCGCCACGCTCCGGCAACGCTCGGCCTCGGCGCGGTTTTCGGCGCGATGAGCCTGGCCGCGCTGCCGCCCACAGCAGGGTTCGTCAGCGAGTGGTATGTATTCCAGAGCCTGTTCCATGATTTCAAGCTCGCTGACGACGCTTCGCGCATCGCGCTGGCGCTCGCCGGCGCAGGCCTTGCGCTGACGGCGGCGATCGCGCTGGCAACCATGGTCAAGCTGTTCGGGGTCGGCCTGCTCGGCCAGAACGAACCGCATGGGGCGCATCACCGCAAGCATCTCTCGAAGCTGTCTTTGCTGTCGCGAAGCGCGGTGCTGATCACCGGGCTTGCAGTGCCTGCGCTGGCGGTGAGCATGATATGGTGGCTGCCGCAGATGCAGGCTGCGGCATGGCTGATGCCGTCGGCGCCCGCAAGCATGGTTCATGACCGGCTTCTGGTGCCCCTTTCGTCCGGATTCGCCTTTATCTCGCCCGCCAAGCTCGTGATTGCGCTGCCCTTGCTGGCGCTGGTGCCAATGCTGCTCATCCGGAGCAGCCGGCGCTTCGCAGTGCGGCGCGCGCCGATCTGGTGCGGCGGAGAGGACTATGCCGCCCATGCCGGCGCGACCACTGCCTTGGCTTTTTCCAATGCATTGCGCGTGTTCTACAGCTTCATCTACCGGCCGACCAATGCCGTTGCCAGGCAATTCGAGGGCAAGCCCTATTTCCTGCGGGAGCTGCATTTCGATTATTCGCAGGCGCCCATCTTCGGCCCGCTGGTGTTTCAGCCTGCCGTCAAGGCCGTACACTGGCTGAGCGCCAGATTGCGCTTCCTGCAAAACGGGCTGATGAATGCCTACTTGGCATACATAGGCATCCTGCTCGTCCTGATACTGGCAGTTGCTTTGTTATGGCCTTTACCGGGGGACTAGATTACTCCAGCATCGGATTGATTGGAATTGCAGAATCTCGTTGCTGCGATCATTGATCCAACCAAGAAATGCTGCAAACGAGCGAGTACCCTGGAATCAGAGTATGTGCGATAAAAAGTTTCAATATTTGAAGACCGGATCAATAAGTCGATGGGAATGCTTGTATTCTGGATAATCATGGCGATTTCTCTTTCGCACTTCTGCTCATTGCTCGAAGTCACCTTATTTTCAGTGCGTACTTCGGCATTGCTGGAACGCCAATCGAATGGAAGCACCGGTGCAAGCCTATTGCTCGATATCAAGCAGAACCATCTTGAGGATGCCATCAGCGCAGTTCTCATACTGAACACGATAGCAATCACAGTCGGCGCCACGTTCGCCGGCGCAAGGGCTGCCACGCTGTTCGGAAATGCCGGCATCGGTGTGTTCTCGGCGATCCTGACCGTGCTGCTGCTGGTGGTTTCAGAGATAATTCCCAAGACCATGGCGGCGCGCTATGCGGGCAGGCTGTCCGGCTTTGTCGGGAATGTTCTGTCGCATCTCATCGCCATCATGGTACCGTTGCTGGTGTTGACCCGAGCGCTGAACCGGTTGCTCGCGCACCGCCAGCGCGAACGCTTCACTCGCCGCGAATTCCAGATGCTGGTCGGCGCTGCGCCGCAGGAGGGTGCGCTGTCGCTGACCGAGGCCATGCTGATCGGCAGCCTGGTCTACAGCCGCGAAGTCCGGCTGCAGGAAGTGATGACGCCGCATGCGGTCATTTTCATGCTCGATGCCCGTCAGACCGTAGCCGACCTGGTCGCAGCCCCCGGGGCGGACGCATTCAGCCGCATCCCCCTGTGCGAGGGCAACCGACGCCACATCGTCGGCTATGTGCTACATCGCGAAGTGCTGAAAGCCTACGCGCGCGACCGCGACGGCGCACGGCCGCTGGCCACGTTCCGGCGCCCGCTCCCGCTGTTCCGCGCCAGCGAGCCTGTGGCGAAGGCCTTCGAGCATATCCTGCAGCAGCGCGAGTCCATTGCGCTGGTGATCGACGGCCGGGGCGTACCGATTGGGCTGGTCACGTTGGAGGACATGCTGGAAGCGATCCTCGGCATGGAGATCACTGACGAAGCCGAGGCCATCGCCAGCCAGCGTCTGGCCGTAGACAAGGCACGCAAACGCCGCGCCGAATACCTGCGCCGCAAGCGGACGCAGCAGACCCCGCCGCCCGGCGGTGCCGGAAACGGGGGGGGGTATGGCTGACACGCCTGGAACACAGCAGCCCTTCGCCAGCATCCTGTTCCCGCCCGGACAGGCCCCGGCAGAAGCGGAGACGCCCGAGCCGCCGTATTTTCACGACCTGAACCTCGACCGGGTCGTCGCTGCGGTCACTGCCGGAAAACAGGAATACCACCTGGCGCCGTTCCTTTACGCGCCGCTGCACGATCCCGGCGCCATCGTCTTCCGCCAGGAAGTCATGCGCGACATGGAGAATGAGGCGCTTGCACAAGCCATATTGGACGACACCTGATAACCATGCAACGATAGGAGGCATCATGTTCTGGGAAAAACGTTTGGAGAGATTCGCCCGCCGCATGCGCGAATATGCGGTTCCGGTGCGCATCAGGCTGTGGGACGGCAGCCTGATCGATTTCACCGACAATCCCGCGGTCGTACTCGATATCGGCAGCTTGGCGGGACTGCGGCATCTGCTGAATCCCACGCTCGACAGCTTGGGCGAGGCCTATGCGGAAGGGAGAATCGGCGTAGAGGGGAAAATCTCCGACATCGTTCAGGCTGCAACGCAACTGGCCGCGCATGCCGGCGTCAAGCTGCGCCGCGGTGCGCGCATGGTGAAACATACACGCAAAATCGATGCCGAGGCCATCGCCTATCATTACGATGTCTCCAACGAATTTTATGCCCTTTGGCTCGACTCGAACATGGTGTATTCCTGCGGCTATTTCCGCTCGCCTGAGGACACGCTGGAGGCCGCGCAGATGCAAAAAATCGATCACATCCTGAACAAGCTGCAGGTGCGTCCCGGCGACCGACTGCTTGACATTGGCTGCGGCTGGGGAGCGCTCGTCATGCGCGCGGCGGAAAAATTCGGCGCCAAGGCGCTCGGCATCACCCTGTCGCAGAAGCAGCATGAACTCGCGCAGGAGCGCATCGCAGCAGCGGGTTTGGCCGATCGCTGCGAGGTGCGGATCGAGGATTACCGGGACGTAACAGGAAGATTCGATCGCATCACCAGTGTCGGGATGTTCGAGCATGTTGGGCTCAAGAACCTGCGCGCTTATTTTGGCAGGATGCGGGAACTGCTCGAGGACAATGGCGCCGTCATGAACCATGGGATCACCTCTGCCGACGTGGAATCAGGGGAATCTCCCTGGGGCGGGGGAGATTTTATCGAACGCTACGTTTTTCCTCACGGGGAATTGCCCCATATCAGCCTGGCGCTCAAGGAAATGTGCGCAGCGAGGCTGGAACCGGTTGATGTGGAAAACCTGCGCCGTCATTACGCACTGACGCTGACCCATTGGGCGGAGCGCTTCGAGGAAGCAGGAGAGCGGGTGAAACAGATCGCCGGAGAAAAAACCTGGCGCATCTGGCGGATGTACCTGGCGGGTTGCGCTCACGGCTTCGCTCATGACTGGATGGAACTGCACCAGATACTGGCAGTCAAAGCCGGAGCCGACGCGCTGCCCCTGACGAGGGACTACGTGTATGGGGGTAAAACTGCGTGACATGAACATACGCCGGATGGTTTGAATGGCGTCAAAAAGCGCTTTTGCAATCGATCACCCAAGTTTGAAAGGAAATCTCATGCATACCGATATCAGACATGTTCATGGACGGGAAATCCTCGATTCCCGTGGCAATCCCACGATCGAAGCGGAAGTCACTCTGGAATGCGGCGCCTTTGGCCGTGCGGCGGTGCCTTCCGGCGCATCTACCGGCGCGCACGAAGCGATGGAACTGCGCGATGGCGACATGGGCCGTTACGGGGGAAAAGGTGTGCGGAAGGCGGTCGGGTACATCAATGACGAGATCGCAGCAACGCTCGCCGGCATGAATGCACTCGACCAGGGCGCAGTAGACCGCGCCATGCTGGAATTGGACGGCACACCCCGCAAGGAAAAGCTGGGGGCGAACGCCATCCTTGGGGTGAGCCTGGCGGTGGCGCGCGCCGCAGCGGAAGCGAGCAACCTGCCCCTGTTCCGCTACCTCGGGGGCGCTGCGGCCAATCGCATGCCGGTGCCCATGTTCAACATCCTCAATGGCGGCGTGCACGCCAATTGGCAGGGTCCCGACTTGCAGGAATTCATGATCGCGCCAGTCGGCGCATCCGGCTTCTCCGAGGCTTTGCGCTGGGGGAGCGAGGTCTATCACGCGCTGAAGAAAGTGCTCAAGGACGCCGGCTATTCCACTGGCGTGGGCGACGAGGGCGGCTTTGCGCCCGCCCTGAAACGCAATGTCGAGGCGATAGAGCTGATTCTCAAAGCCATCGAGAATGCCGGCTACCGTCCCGGCGAGGACGTGGTGATTGCCATCGATCCCGCATCCAGCGGATTTTATGAGGGCGGACTCTACCATCTTCGCACCGAGAATCGCAAGGTGGATGCAGGCGAAATGGTGGCCATGTATTCCGACTGGGTGGCGAAATATCCCATCAGCGTTCTGGAAGACGGGCTAGCCGAGGACGACTGGGAAGGCTGGAAGCACCTCAACCTCGAATTGGGCGGCAGGATAGAGTTGGTGGGAGACGACATTTTCGTCACCGATGTGGAGCGGATTCGGCGCGGCATAGGCGAAGATATCGCCAACGCGGTACTGATCAAGCTCAACCAGATCGGCTCG
>JAJZUN010000251.1 GCA_021848555.1 Pseudomonadota bacterium
TGGTCGTACACCTTGCGCAGCGCCGGCGCCATCTTGTTGCACAGCGTTCCGGCCACGATCATCACGTCCGACCGGCGCGGGCTGGGAAAGAACACGATGCCAAACCGGTCGAGGTCGTAGCGCGACATGCCAGCGTGCATCATTTCGACCGCGCAACAGGCGAGGCCGAACGTCATGTTCCACATCGACCCGGTGCGGGCCCAGTTGATCAGCTTGTCGGCGCTGGTAGTGACGAAGCCTTCCTGCAGTATGCCTTCAACACCCATGCGGCTGCCCTTTTCGCGTCCCTAGTCCCATTCGAGCGCCCCTTTCATCCATTCGTAGATGAATCCTATGACCAGGATGCCGAGAAAAATCATCATGGAAAAGAAGCCGAACAGGCCGATCTCATTGAGCACGATCGCCCAGGGAAACAGGAATGCGACCTCCAGGTCGAACAGGATGAACAGAATTGCCACCAGGTAATATCGCACGTCGAACTTCATGCGCGCGTCTTCGAAGGCCTCGAAGCCGCATTCGTACGGGGACAGCTTTTCGCTGTCCGGGCGGTGCGGCCCGAGCAGCGCGCCGGTAACGATGGGACCGACACCGACGGCGACACCGACAACGATGAACATCAGAACCGGAAAATAATTTTCGAGCACGGATCGCTGGTCTATAAAGTTATAGATTCAAAGAATAGGCGACATGGTCCACTATTGAGCCGTTTGCGGAGTTGACCTAGATCAAACGCGCTCTTTTTGCCTGAGCCTCATTCAATCACTGCCAACAAAATATCGGACATCCGCGCAGGTCCGCAGTTCCTACCGGCATGCGCTCCGAACTCATCAATCCTAAACTGGTGCCGACGGCGAGACTCGAACTCGCACAGCTTTCGCCACTACCCCCTCAAGATAGCGTGTCTACCAATTTCACCACGTCGGCTTGTCGGGTAATGGGGAAGATGCAATAGCTGACGGCACCAGGCCGCTTCCCATCGCCCATTCCCCATCACTCTACTTCGGTACGTCGTTCGCTTTCGAACCCGCTGGCGCGCCGGCCGGTTTCGGCGCATCCGCCGGTTTCGGTGCATCGGCGGGTTTGGGCACGTCTTCCGCGGGCTTGACCGCCGTCGCAGGCGGCGCGGTCACGCCCTGCATCACGCTGCCGCCGGTCTTCGGCTTATGCGTCGCCACATAGGCCAGGCCCAGGCTGGTGACGAAAAACACCGCCGCCAGTGCCGCCGTGGTGCGGGAAAGAAAATTCGCGGAGCCGGTGGCGCCGAACAGGCTGCCCGACGACCCGCTGCCGAACGCCGCCCCCATGTCTGCGCCCTTGCCGTGCTGCAGCAGCACCAGAAAAATGATGCTCAGCGCCACCAGCACGTGCACCGTCAAAATCACAGTCAACCAGATGTCCATTTCTCACTCGCTATGACTCACCCGCTGCATTGCGGGTGCTGAATATTCCGTATTCCGCCACGGTGCAAATCCGGCAACACGCTACCGGATCGCAACCCCCGGCCCTGCGCCGCTCATGCCTTGCCTGCCGCCGCGCAGATTGCGATGAATTCCTCGGCCACCAGCGCCGCGCCGCCGATCAGGCCACCGTCTATATCGGGCATGGCGAACAACTCCTTCGCATTCGCCGCCTTGACGCTGCCACCGTACAGGATGGTCAATCCCGCGGCCAGTTTGGCATCCTGCCTGGCGACGACCCCGCGGATGAACGCGTGCACCGCCTGCGCCTGCTGCGGCGTCGCGGTCCTGCCTGTGCCTATGGCCCACACCGGCTCGTACGCAATCACCGCATTCGCCAGCGCGCCAACACCGCTCGAATCGAGCACGGCCGCCAGTTGGCGTCCGACCACGATTTCGGTGACCGCGCTTTCACGCTCCTGCAGGGTTTCACCCACACACAGTATGGGTATCAGCCCTGCCCCTTGCGCCGCTTGAAACTTCGCCGCCACCTGCTTGTCGGTTTCGCCGTATATCGCCCTGCGCTCGGAATGGCCGACTATCACATGGCGGCAGCCAAAATCGCGCAGCATCGCACCCGACACCTCGCCGGTATAAGCGCCCTGCGGCCATTCGCTGACATTCTGCGCGCCCCAGGCGATGCAGCTGCCGGCCAACACCGTTCCGGCCTGCGCCAGATAGGGATAGGGCACGCATACCGTGTACTGCACGCCAGCGGCCGCCTGCAGGCCCGACTTCAGCCCTTCGAGCAAGCGCCGGTTAGCCGCCAGGCTGCCGTGCATTTTCCAGTTACCCGCCACCAACCGGCTACGCATTGCCTCGAGTTCCAAGTAGCTTATGCCAAGCGCGACAAACGGCGAATTTTACAGCGTTTAGACTAGGCCGGTCAAACAATTACAGCGCTAGACGCCACGCGGTCGGTGCGGATTTCTTGCCCGGGATACGACCGCTATCGCCGCATCGCGCGGGGCTACGGGCCGGATCTCAGTCCTCGGGCGTGACAATCTGGATGTGATCCAGGCTTACGTTGATGAACGGCGCGTTGAGCACATGACGGTTGCCGGTCTCCCACACTTCGGCGTCCGTCACTGCGATGAAATCCTTGGATTCCACCAGGTAGTCGGTCACCCGTGCGCCCGGTAGCAGGTCGATATAGCCCGTGACGCGGTAGGTCCCGGTAAGTATGGTCACCTTGGTCCTGTTTTCTTCCGTAGTCATAGATACGCTCCGTGGCTCATCCGCGCTATCGCAGGATTGCAGCGCCGACGCGTGAAGTGTACAGCCGCCATGCCGCTACACGAACGCGTATTCTGCGCCCGGCGTCGCGCGCGTTCAATAGCACAGCCGCCACGCGGCGCCAAGAGCCTGGATCGCCGCCCCGGTCGCATATTGAAAAAGATGGCACCATAGGCCATGCTCGGGGTCGGGCGATGTTGTCGGGAGCAAGCGATGCTGGTCGGAGTGCCCAGGGAAATCAAGAGTCAGGAATACCGCGTCGGACTCACGCCGGCGAGCGTGCGCGAGCTGGTTGCGCACGGCCACGAAGTCCTGGTCGAGCACGACGCCGGCGCCGGCATCAACACCGCGGACAGCGTCTACCAGGCAGCCGGCGCGCGCATAGCCGGCGACGCCGAAGAAGTGTTCGCGCGCGCGGAAATGATCGTCAAGGTGAAGGAGCCCCAGGCAGCCGAGCGCAGGCGCCTCAAGCCCGGGCAGATCCTGTTCACCTACCTGCATCTGGCGCCCGATCCGGAACAGACCAGGGACCTGGTGGAAAGCGGCGCGATTTGCATCGCCTATGAAACGGTCACCGCGCCGGGCGGCGGACTGCCCCTGCTCGCCCCCATGTCCGAAGTCGCGGGACGCATGTCGGTACAGGCCGGCGCGCACAACCTGGAGAAAACGCAAGGCGGGATGGGCATACTGCTCGGCGGTGTGGCGGGTGTGCCGCCGGCCAGGATAGCCATACTCGGCGCCGGCGTGGTCGGTTCGAACGCCGCCCGGACGGCGGCGGGCAGCGGTGCGCAGGTGGTGGTGCTGGACCGGAATATCGATGCGCTGCGGCGCATCGAAGCCCGGTTCGGCGCGCGCGTGACGACGGTGTTCTCCAACCGCGATAACATCGAGCGCCAGGTGCTGTCGGCCGATCTGGTGATAGGCGCAGTGCTGATTCCCGGCGCGACGGCGCCCAAGCTGGTGTCGCGGCAGCTGGTGAGCGCGATGAAGCCGGGGGCCGTGGTGGTCGACGTGGCCATAGACCAGGGCGGCTGCTTCGAAACCTCGCATCCGACCACGCACGCCGAGCCGACTTTTCTGGTCGATCGCGTGGTGCACTATTGCGTCGCCAACATGCCGGGCGGCGTGCCGCGTACCTCGACCTTCGCCCTGAACAACGCCACCCTGCCCTATGTGCTCCTGCTTGCCGATCAGGGTCCCCGGCGCTCGCTCGCGGATCATCCGCACTTGCGCGCGGGGCTCAACGTGTGCCGCGGCAAGGTCACCTGCCGCGAGGTCGCCGAAACCCTGCATGTCCCCTACCAAGATGCGCTGCAGGCTCTGGCCGCCTGAAGCCGCCGGCGCCGTGCCGGCAGCCGCGAGACCGATCGTCCACCCAGGACTTGCCTGGTGGAAATGTCGACCCTGGTGACCGCGCTGGTGCTGGGTTCCGCCCTGCTGCACGCAGGCTGGAACGCGATTGTCAAAGCCAGCCGCGACGTCATGCTGGACACTGCCCTGGTGGCGGCAGGCGCGGGCATTCTGGCGCTGCCCCTGATCGCCTGCCTTCCCTTGCCGGCACGCGCGAGCTGGCCTTATCTCGGCGCCTCGGCCGCGATCCATATCGCCTATTTCTCGACCCTGGTGGCCGCCTACCGCCTGGGAGACCTGGGCCACGCCTATCCACTGATGCGCGGAACCGCGCCGCTGCTGGTGGCGCTGTTCGGCGTCGCGCTGCTGGACGAGCATCCCAGCGCGGCCATGTGGCTGGGCATCCTGCTGATCAGCGCCGGCATCCTCAGCCTCGGCCTGTTGCAACGCGGCCGCGCGCAGCGCGGCGCCACCCTTTGGGCGCTCGCGAACGCGGCGATCATCGCCAGCTACACCCTGGTGGACGGAACCGGCGCACGCCTCTCCGGCGCACCGGCAAGCTACGTCGCGTGGCTGTTCTGGCTGCAGGGACTGCTATTCGTGGCGCTGGTCGCCCTGCTGCGCCGGCGCGCCGCGCTGGACTACGCCGCGCGCAACTGGCCGCGCGGGCTGGCCGGCGGTGTCTGTCTCATCAGCGCTTACGGCATCGTGCTCTGGGCCATGACCCAGGCGCCGGTCGCGGCAGTAGCGGCGCTGCGCGAGACCTCGGTCATATTCGCCGCGCTGCTGGGCAGCCTGTTTCTCAAGGAACCTTTCGGCCGGCAACGCTTGATTGCGGCTTGCGCCGTTGCACTGGGCGTCGCCGCGCTACGCTACTGAAATCAGCGGCAAGCGCAGCAGCACCCGGGGCGCCGGGCTCAGGTCTACAAATCAATCAGGCGTTGGCCTTTGTTTTTGCGGACGTAATATTCATGTAACAAAACGGCTCTAGGATGGCGCCCTGGTACCCGAGCCCAGGGTGGCAATGTGAATAATTATTCTGGAGACTATTACATGAAACTGACTCATCGTATGTTCACCCCAGCGCTGTTGGCACTGGGGTTCTGCGCGGCATCCAACGCCATCGCCGCGGACATCACCGGCGCCGGCGCCACCTTCCCCTACCCGATTTACGCCAAATGGGCCGAGGCCTACAAGGCCAAGACCGGCACCGGCATGAA
>JAJZUN010000252.1 GCA_021848555.1 Pseudomonadota bacterium
ATGACGATGCCGGGCCGCCCGTGCAGGAGCCGCGCGGCGGTGTCGCGCGCCACCCGCGGAATGGCGCCGGGGTCGATGAGCACCGGCTTGGGCCAGGCCGCGAGGCGGGCCGACCAGGAGTCCAGGAGCGGGCGGTTCGCTTCCCATTCGCCGATGGCGACGAAGAGCACATCGTGATCCGGGCACGCCGAGGGCGCCGGCCCGTCGGGGGCGGCGTAGCACAGGATCAACTCGACATCGGAGTCTTCCAACAGGCATTCGACGGGAACATTGGCCATGATGGGCCCCGGCGCCACCAGCGCCAGCACCCGCAGCGTCACCGGCTGTTTCGCGGGCAGGCGGAAGCAGCGCTGCAGCTTCAAGGCTTCCTGCCGCAGCCTCAAGGCGTTGTCCGGGCTGCCGCGAAATTGCAGGATGAGCGAGGCGTCGAGCAGGGCGCAGGCGTCGTTCGGATCGTTTTCCGCGCGCTGCAAGAGGGATTGGTAAAGCGGCGTCAGGTCGACGCCGGACAGGCTGCGGCGCAGGAGTGCGGCGAGGCCGAGACATTCGTGCGTGGGATGGGTGTCGACTGCCGCGCCGTTCACGAGCGGGGCTCCAGGCGCGCGATTCCGCCGGCGCTCATGTTCGATCCGATCGAGGCGTGCTGCCCATGAAACCGGATGTTCCTACCGAAAGCATGCGCGCAGTGTACCCGTTTGTGTTGTCTTGTCGTGTCATTTTCATCGGCTCGGTGCAATCGATTCGCGGGGTCGGCAGCGAATCGCCGCGTATCTGCGCGGCGGTTGGACAGCAGGGACGTGGGGCGGTTCCGCGGGGCGGCGATCGGGGTGTCAGCGATGCGCCTTGTAGTAGTTGATGAGGCCGTTGGTCGAACTGTCGTGGCCGGTCACGACGGCATCCGTCTTCAGCTCCGGCTGGATTTTCTGCGCCAGCTGCTTACCCAGTTCCACGCCCCACTGGTCGAAGGAATTGATGCCCCAGATCGTGCCCTGCACGAATACCTTGTGCTCGTAGAGCGCGAGCAGCTGTCCCATGGTGTGCGGATCCAGGGTCTTGAACATGATGGTCGAAGACGGCCGGTTGCCCTCGAAGCGCCGCTGCGGCAGGCTTGCGTCCCGGCCCGCCATCAGGGCCGCCGCCTGCGCCAGGGCGTTCTCCGCCGCCGCGGCCGTGGTCGCGGCCGGCACCAGGAAATCGCAGGGCACCAGTTGCGTGCCCTGGTGCAGCAACTGGTGGAAGGCGTGCTGGCTGTTGGTGCCCACCGAACCCCAGATCACCGGCGCCGTGGCGTAATCCACGCGCTCCCCGTCGCGATCGACGGACTTGCCGTTGGATTCCATTTCCAGTTGCTGCAGATAGGCCGGCAGCTCGCGCAAGCACTCCGCGTAGGGCAGCACCGCTTGCGTCGCGGCGCCGAAGAAATTGGCGTACCAGATTCCCAGCAGCGCAAGCAGCACCGGCATATTGGCGGCGAGCGGCGCCGACAGGAAATGCTGGTCCATCGCGCGCGCGCCGGCGAGCAATTGCTCGAAGCGGTCCATGCCGATGGCGATGGCCACCGGCAGCCCCACGGTGGACCAGACCGAATAGCGCCCGCCCACCCAGTCCCACAGCGGAAAGCACCTCTCGAGGGCGATGCCGAATTCGCCCGCGGCCTTGACGTTGGCGGTGGCGGCGGCGAAATGCCGTTGCACCGCGGCTTCGTCTTTCAGTCCTTGCAACAGCCATGACCGGGCCAGCTTGGCGTTGCCCAGCGTTTCGCCCGTGGTGAAGGTCTTGGAAGCGACGATGAACAGGGTGGTTTCCGGCTGGGCCTGCGCGAGCACGCGCGCGAGGTCGTCCGGATCCGCGTTGGCGACGAAGTGCACCGCCTGCGGCGCGTCCGCGTGGCGCCACAGCGCCTGGGTGAGCATGCGCGGCCCGAGGTCGGAGCCGCCGATGCCGATGTTGATCACCGTGCGCAGGGGCTTGCCGGTGTGGCCCAGCAGACGCCCCTCGCGCACGGCGTCGCTGAAGGCGCGCATGCCTGCCTTCGCTCTTCGCACCAGCGGCATGACGTCGCCGCCCGCGGGAAAGCGCTCTTCGCCCGCGCGCAGCGCCACATGCAGCACCGCGCGGTCTTCGCTCGCGTTGATGTGTTCGCCGGCGAACATGCGCGCGCGCCAGCCTTCGACATCCGCCTGCCGCGCCAGGTCGACGAGCAGCGCGAGCGTGGTGCCGGTCACGCGGTGCTTGGAGTAATCGAGCAGCAGCGACCCGGCTTCGAGGGAGAATTCCCGCGCGCGCTCAGGGGAACGCGCGAACAGCTCGCGCATCTGCAGGCTGGCGATTTCAGCCTGGTGCGCCTGCAGCGCTTTCCATGCCGGGCTTTGCGTCAACTTGCTCTTGGTCGGCTTGCTCATGATGTCTATCTTTCTCTCATGTACAGCCGCAATTTTTCAGTTCGGTCGCCGGAGCGGTTGCCTTCCCAGAGTTTCTTCCAGGACGCGCCCGGGCTCGGTTCGGGAAGCCGGGCATTTTCCTGCACCAGCAGCAGGGCACAGGCGCTGCGACTGTGGGTCTCGGCGCGTTCGGTGACGATGCCCGCATGGTAGTCCAGGGCCGCGCGCTGCGCTTCGCCCAGGCCGCGGCTTGCGATGCAGCCCGGCTGCTTGGGCAGGCTGGCCTGCAGCGATCGCACCACCGGGCGGTAGCTTTTGCCGTGATCGATCCAGGGCAGCCACAGCAGCATCGCCAGCGACCAGAACAAGCCCAGGCCGGCGGCCCAATAGGTGATGCAGCGCTGCGACGTATTCTCGCTGCGCAGGATCAGCGCGATCCAGGCGAGCGTGATCGCCGCGGCGGCGGCGAGCGGCAGCCAGGCGAAGTGCGCGACGAAACCGGGTTCGAGGCGCGCCGCGTTGGCGGCGATGCGCGGCGGAAAGCCGGTCTGCAGCGCCAGATAGCCCAGCCAGATGAGGCCGCCGAGCAGGCTGAACGTCATGGCGCCGAACCAGGCCAGCGCATTGGCCGCGCCGCGGCGCAGGTCCTTCAGCACCTGCGCGCCGAGCAGCGCCAGCGGCAGCAGCAGCGGCAGCAGCGGCAACTCGCCCGCGGCGCGCCTGAGTACGATGAACACCAGTCCGGCGATCAGGGCCAATAGCGGCAGCACCATCGCAGCGGCATTGGGTTTGCGCCGGTACAGCCACAGCGCCCACAGAGCGATCGGCCATGCCGGCCAGGCGAACCAGGCGAGCGTGCCCAGCGACTGCGCGGCGACCGCCAGGCTGGGCGCATGGGCGAGGGCAGTCAGGTCGTTCCAGTGCAGCCATGCAGCAAACAGTTCGGGCGAACGCGCATACAGCAGCGCCGGCCAGACCGCGAGCCAGGGCGCAAAGATCAGCGCGGCCAGCGCCAGCGCGAGCGCGGCGCCGCGGCTGCGCCAATCCGGCACGAACAAAGGCGTGGCGAGCAGGGCGGCGATGAAGGGCAGGACTTGCAGCAATCCGGTGGCGAGAAATGCGGCGCCCAGGCCGCAACCCAGGGCGACGCCGGCGGCAGTGGGCTTCTTCGCGACCAGCGCTGCGCCGTAGTAGGCGCAGGCGAGGCCGGCGAGCAGGGCGGTCTCGCTGATCGCCTCGTGCGCGTGCACCAGGAGGCCGGTGCAGCCCAGGAACAGCAGCATGACGCCGTCGCCGCGGTGGAATCGGTCGCTGCCGCCGCTGTCGTCGCCGCGCCGGTCTTTGTCGCTGAACCGGCGTCCGGCCAGGCGCAGGAAGGCGAGCGCCAGGGCAATGCAGACGCCGCCGGCCAGGCGCACCGCATCGTGCTCGGCGATCAGCCACCCCAGCAACTTGGCGAACCCCGCCGCGATCCAGTAGAACAGCGGGCCATCCTCGGCATAGTGCTCGCCCGCGAGCCGCGGCAGCAGCCAGTCTCCGTGGCTGGCGAATTGGTGCGCGATGCCTATGCCGATGGCGTCGTCGTTTTTCCAGGGATCGTGGCCGATAAGCCCGGGCAAGAGCCAGACTGCGACCAGAATCAGCAAAGGCAGGCGCGCCAGCGGCAGGGTGATGCGCGCTCCGGCCATTATTCGACCGCCTCGAGTGCCTGGTCCGGTAGGGGCCTGCCGCTGGAATTCATGCGTTTATTTTACTCGGCAGAAAAATAAAAAAGGCAGCCGAAGCTGCCTTTTTTGGGGAGTGGCGACGCTCAGGCAGTCTTTTCGGCTGCCGCCGCGGGCTTCTTCGCATATTTCTGGCGGAATTTCTCCACGCGGCCGGCGGTGTCGACGATTTTCTGCTTGCCGGTGTAGAAGGGATGGCAATTGGAGCACACCTCGACGTGCAGCGCTTTGCTCATGGTCGAGTGGGTCTTCCAGGTGGCGCCGCAGCTGCAGGTGACCTGGATTTCGTGATAGTCGGGATGAATGTCGGTTTTCATGGTTTTTTCCTAAGGCGCAGTCCGGGAATAGGAGCCGCGAAAGGCGGCAATTATCCCAGAAATCAATGCGCTAAGCAAGTAGTGCTCTACCCGCGACGCATTGAATCAAAGAAATCAGCATTGTTCTTGGTCGCACGGATCTTGTCGACCAGGAACTCCGCCGCTTCAAGGTCGTCCATCGGGTACAGGAGCTTTCTCAGCACCCACACCTTGGACAGCACTTCCTTGGCGATCAGCAGTTCCTCGCGGCGCGTGCCCGAGCGGTTGACGTTGATCGCCGGGAAAATGCGCTTTTCGTACATGCGCCGGTCGAGGTGGATTTCCATGTTGCCGGTGCCCTTGAACTCCTCGTAGATCACGTCGTCCATGCGGCTGCCGGTGTCGATCAGCGCGGTGGCGAGGATGGTGAGCGAACCGCCTTCTTCCACATTGCGCGCGGCGCCGAAGAAGCGCTTCGGCCGCTGCAGCGCGTTGGCGTCGACGCCGCCGGTGAGCACTTTGCCCGAAGCGGGCACCACGGTGTTGTAGGCGCGCGCGAGGCGCGTGATCGAATCGAGCAGGATCACCACGTCTTTCTTGTGCTCGACCAGGCGTTTCGCCTTCTCGATCACCATTTCGGCGACCTGCACGTGGCGCGTGGCCGGCTCGTCGAAAGTGGAGGCGACCACTTCGCCGCGCACGGTGCGCGTCATCTCGGTCACTTCCTCGGGGCGCTCGTCGATCAGGAGCACGATCAGCACCACGTCGGGATGGTTGGCGATGATGGCATGCGCCATGTGCTGCATCAGCACCGTCTTGCCGGCCTTGGGCGGCGACACGATCAGCCCGCGCTGGCCCTTG
>JAJZUN010000253.1 GCA_021848555.1 Pseudomonadota bacterium
TCCAGGGTATCGTGCTCGTGACCTCGGCGGTCTACGTGCTCATCAATCTCGTAATCGACCTGCTCTACACCGTGTTCGATCCGCGCATCCGCTATTGAGGCAGCCGCATGTCCGTCACGCTCGCCCAGCTCGAACTGCGACTCGCGTCTTCCAGCCGCAGGCCGTGGCTCGGTTTCGTCCGACGCCATCCTCTGCTGGTGGTCGGAGCCGCCCTGCTGCTGGTGATGGCGGTCATTTCCCTCGCCGCGCCGTGGATCGCCACCCACGATCCGAGCAATATGCACGTGCTGCAGCGCTTGAAAGGGCCTTCCGCCGATCATTATTTCGGCACCGACGCACTCGGTCGCGATGTTTTTTCGCGCACCCTCTGGGGCGGGCGCGTCTCGCTCGTCGTGGGCATCAGCGTTGCCCTGCTCGCGACCGGCATCGGCGTGCTGATCGGTATGGTCGCGGGTTTCAGCCGCCTCGCGGATGCGCTGATCATGCGCGTGATGGACGGCATGATGGCCATTCCCGGCATCCTCCTCGCGGTCGCGTTGATGACGCTGGTTCATGCCAGCATCGAAATGGTGGTAATCGCGATCGCCGTCCCTGAAATTCCGCGTGTGGTGAGATTGGTTCGATCACTCGTGCTCATCGTCCGGGAGCAACCCTACATCCAGGCTGCCGAAGCGATAGGCACCCGCTTTCACTGGATATTGCTGCGCCATGTGCTGCCGAACACGGTAACGCCGCTGATCGTGCAAGCCACGTTCATCTGCGCTTCCGCGGTGATCTTCGAGGCTTACCTGAGCTTCCTCGGCGCCGGCACGCCGCCCGAAATACCGAGTTGGGGCAACATGATGGCCGAGGGGCGCTCTGTGGTGCAGCTCGCGTTCAACATCATTCTCTTCCCGGGCCTATTCCTTGGCCTGGCTGTGCTTTCGATCAACCTTCTCGGCGACGGATTGCGCGACATGCTCGATCCGAAGATCGCACGCCGGCTGTAAGGGCAAGACGGTGAACCCTGCGCCGAACCGGAACGCCGGCTCCCACCCGGTTCTCGAGGTCGAAAATCTGAAGGTCTATTTTGTCAGCCGCGACGGCATCGTCCGCGCCGTCGACGGCGTGTCGTTCTCCTTGGACGAGGGAGAGACGCTGGGTGTCGTCGGCGAATCCGGCTGCGGCAAGAGCGTCAGCGCGATGTCGGTGTTGCGGCTCATTCCGTCGCCGCCGTCGGTAGTCGCTGGCGGCGAGATCCGCTACCGCGGCACCGATTTGCTCAAGGTCAGCGAGCAACGCATGCGCGACATCCGCGGCAACGAGATCTCGATGATCTTCCAGGACCCGATGACCTCGCTCAACCCGGTACTCACCATCGGCGAGCAGATCGCGGAAACAGTGACCTTGCATCAGAAGCTGGGCAGGAAGGCGGCACGGGAACGGGCGGTGGAAATGCTGCGCCTGGTGAATATTTCCGAGCCGCTACGGCGCGCCGGCGAATATCCGCATCAGTTCTCCGGCGGCATGCGGCAACGGGCGATGATCGCGCTGGCGCTGGCGTGCAATCCCAAGGTGCTGCTCGCCGACGAGCCGACCACCGCACTCGACGTCACGATCCAGGCGCAGATCATCGACCTCATGCTGAAACTCAAGCAGGAGCTGGGCACAGCCATCGTCATGATCACTCATGATCTAGGCATTATCGCCGAGACCTGTGCACGGGTGATCGTGATGTACGCAGGACGCAAGGTCGAGGAGGCCGGGGTGACACAACTGTTCGAGGCGCCGCTTCATCCCTATACGCAAGGGCTGCTGGCGTCGATTCCGAAGCTAGACCCCGTGCGCGGAGCGCATCGTGCCTCGCGGCCGCGGCTCGCGGAGATTCCCGGCATGGTGCCTTCGCTCAAGGGCGAGCTGAAAGGATGCGCTTTTGCGCCGCGCTGCCCCAAGGCGACGACGTTCTGCCGCGAGACAGCGCCGCAACTCGCGGAACACCGCGGCGGGCACCTGGTGGCGTGCTGGGAAGCAGGGAAGGGCGCGTAATGGCAAATGCGAACGCTCCATTGCTCGAAGTGAGAGCGCTGAAGAAGCATTACCCGGTATCGGGTGGATTCTTCGGACAGGCGATAAGGCAGGTTCTCGCCGTGGACGGGATCTCGTTCACGCTCGCGCGCGCTGAGACGCTCGGTATCGTCGGCGAGTCCGGTTGCGGCAAGTCGACGGCGGCCAAGACGATCATGCGCCTGGTCGAGCCGACCAGCGGCCAGGTGCTGGTCGATGGGGTAGATATCACGGCGATGTCGAAAGCCCGGTTCCGACCCCACCGGAAAGAAGTCCAGATTGTGTTCCAGGATCCGTATGCCTCGCTCAATCCGCGCATGACCTCGGGCGCCATCGTCGCCGAACCGCTGCGCAATTTCGGCGTCGGCAAGGTGGAGCGGGAAGCGCGCGTGCGCGAGTTGTTCGACCGCGTCGGGCTGCACAGCGAAGCCTTGCGCAAGTATCCGCATGAATTCTCCGGCGGCCAGCGCCAGCGCCTCGGCATCGCCCGCGCCCTGGCGCTCAAGCCGAAGCTGATCGTCTGTGACGAACCGGTCTCCGCTCTCGACGTGTCGATCCAGGCGCAGGTGATCAATCTGCTCATCGACCTGCAAAACGAGCTGGGGATTTCCTATCTCTTCGTCGCGCACGACCTGGCGGTGGTGCAGCATATCAGCGACAGGGTCGCGGTGATGTACCTCGGACGGATCGTCGAGATCGGAGGCTGCGACAGCCTGTTCGCGGACCCGCGCCATCCGTACACCCAGGCGCTGCTGTCGGCGGTGCCGGTCCCGAATCCATCGGGCGTAAGCCGACGAGTCATTCTCAAGGGCGATGTGCCGAGCCCGATGTCGCCGCCGTCGGGGTGCCATTTCCATACGCGCTGCCCCTGCGCGATGGAGCGCTGCAAGCGGGAGGCGCCGCTGCTGCGCGATACCGGCACTGGGCGCCAGGTGGCTTGTCATCTCGATCCTTCCTGAGGGCGCGAATATGAAATGGTTCTACCGTTGTCACAGCTGCGGAGCAAGGTACGATATTGTTCCCGGCCGATATCTCTGCGATTCCTGTGCCATGCGGCAGGAAAAGGACCGGCCGCTTGAAGGCGTGCTCGAAGCGGAATGGGAAGGCGAGCCTGATCCCCGTGCGATTCCATTGCCGGTCGAGGAGGAGTGGTTTCCTTCCATACCGGTCGGGAACACGCCGCTTTGGTCACCCTTGCGCCTCAGGGACGAACTTGGCGCTCCCAATTTGTGGATCAAGGACGATACCTGCAATCCTTCAGGCTCGTCCAAGGATCGGGCATCATTCCTGGTCGCGGCTTTCGCCAGAAAGCATGGCCTCAGGGAGGTAGTTCTCGCCTCCACGGGCAACGCGGCCTCGAGCATGGCTGCGGTGGGTGCCGCGGCCGGCCTGCGCGTCAAGGTATTCCTTCCGGCGAAGGCTCCGCTCGCCAAGCGCATTCAGGTCCTGCAATACGGTGCCGAACTCATCACCGTGGACGGGACCTATGACCAGGCGTATGAGCTGTCGCTCGAATATTCGAACAGGACGGGCTCTCTCTCGCGCAACACGGCCTACAACCCCCTTACCATCGAAGGGAAGAAAACCGTTGCGTTCGAAATCGCCGAAGACTTGATCAAGGCCGGAGCGGGCGCCCCGGACCATGTATTCGTTCCGGTGGGTGACGGTGTTATTCTTGCGGGCGTATACCGGGGATTCGAAAACCTTCTCAGGCTGGGAAGAATTCGCCACATGCCCACCATCTGGGCCTGCCAGGCGGAAGGATCGAGCGGCATTGCGCGCGCGTTTGCTGCGCCTCAGTCCGGGAAGGATGCCTTTGGCGACCCTATCCCATCCAATACGATAGCCGATTCCATTTCAGTCGACGTTCCCCGGAACGGCCTGCACGCCTTGGCCAAACTCAGAAAATACGGCGGCAAGGCGGTCGTCGTTTCGGACGCCGAGATCCTTTCCGCCCAGAAAACGCTCTCATCCGGTTCTGGCCTTTTCGCCGAACCGTCTTCGAGCGCCGCCTTCGCAGGCTGGCTCAAGGCGCGGGAATCCGTGCCTGCAGCGCAAACATGCATATTGCTCATTACCGGCTCCGGTTTGAAGGACATCAAAGCCGCGGCGCTGGGATTGGGACTGGAAGATTGAAATTACCTGGAGACCTACGATGATCGACCTGAAAATCAACGAAGCACAGCGGAAGAAAAACATCCAACGCTGCAGGGAAAAAGGGATCATCCTCCCCACCTATGCGCAGATGTGCGACCCGGCAAAGATTCCCGACACGGTAAAAAAGGAGCTGGCGGGAATCGGTCTGTGGGACGTGCATCCCAGGAACCTGTTTCGCATCAATTGGCATAACGAGCCCGTCGAAAGAGGGGGCGGATTCGGCGGCGTCAATTTCGTCGAACTGCCGCGCGCCATCACGGGCACCAAGGCGAGGATCGTCGGCATCGCGGGCAAATGGTTTCCGACCGGAGCGCACAAGGTAGGGCCGGCTATTTCCTGTCTCCTGCCCGAGCTCGTGACCGGACGCTTCGACCCCGCCACCAAAAAAGCGGTCTGGCCGAGCACAGGGAATTATTGCCGCGGCGGCGCCTACATATCCCGTCTGCTTTCCTGTCCCTCGGTCGCAATCCTGCCGGAAGCAATGTCAAAAGAGCGTTTCGAATGGCTCAGGACGATGGCCGAAGAAGTCATCGCAACGCCGGGCTGCGAATCCAACGTAAAGGAAATCTTCGACAAGTGCATCGAACTCGAACGCACGCGCCCCGACGCAGTTATTTTCAACCAGTTCGACCAGCTTCCCAATTCCCTCTGGCACTACAACGTGACCGGGCCGGCCATGGAGGAAGTGTTCAGGAAGATCGCGAAGCCCGGTGGTTCGGTTGCAGGCGCAGTCCTTGCCTCTGGTTCCGCCGGAACGATGGCGGCAGGATCCTATCTTCGCGACACTTTCCCGGGGGCAAAGGTAGGCGTGGCTGAAGCCCTGCAGTGCCCGACTATCCTGGAGAACGGCTTCGGTGATCACCGCATAGAAGGCATAGGCGACAAACATATCCCCTGGATCCACAATATGCGGGAAACCGACGCAGCAATCGGCATCGACGACGAACTGCCGATTCGTTTTATCCGTCTCTTCAATGAAGTCGTCGGCAAGAAAACACTGGCCGAAAACGGAGCCAGCAAGGAGGTTCTCGACAAACTCGAATGGATGGGAA
>JAJZUN010000254.1 GCA_021848555.1 Pseudomonadota bacterium
GGGGTGATCGGGGCCGTGTTCGGCATCGTCGCCGGCTATTTCGGCGGGCGCACCGACCTCGTCGTGACCTATCTGATCACGGTGCGCCTGTCGCTGCCGGTGATCCTGGTTGCGCTCACCACCGTGGCGCTGGCCGGCAGTTCCCTGTGGATGGTGATCCTGGTGCTGGGCCTGCTGAAGTGGGACCGCTACGCCGTGGTGCTCCGCAGCGCCACGCAGCAGGTGCGCAACCTGGACTACGTGACCGCGGCGCGCGCGATCGGCTGCCCGACGTGGCGCGTCATCGCGGGCGAGGTGCTGCCCAACGTATCCAGCCATTTGATTGTCGTCGCGACGCTGGAAATGGGCAGCGCGATCCTGCTCGAAGCGGCGCTGTCCTTCCTCGGCCTCGGCGTGCAGCCGCCCGCGCCCTCCTGGGGACTGATGATCTCGGAGGCGAAAGGCTATATGTTTTTCAGCCCCTGGCTGATCAGCATCCCGGGCCTGGCGCTGTTCGCGCTGGTGCTCGCGATCAACCTGCTCGGCGACGGCGTGCGCGACGTGACTGCGCCCGAAGGCCGCGCTTGAACGTTTCACCATTGGGAGAATTTGCATGAGCCGAGCCGAAGCGATCCGGGAGTCCGAACGCTATTTCGACGAGGGCGGTTTTTTCGCCGACCTGGCGCGGCGCGTGGCGATCAAAAGCGAGAGCCAGAATCCGGCACGGCGCGCCGAACTGTCGGACTACCTGGAACAGGAGATGCAGCCCAGCCTCGAGCGCCTGGGCTTTCGCTGCAGCCTGCTCGCGAATCCTTCGGACAAGGGCGGGCCGTTCCTGTTTGCCGAGCGCATCGAGGACGCAGCGCTGACCACCGTGCTCAGCTACGGCCACGGCGACGTGATCCGGGGACAGGAGGAACAATGGCGCGCGGGGCTCGATCCCTGGGTGCTCAAGCGCGAAGGCGAGCGCCTGTACGGCCGCGGCAGCGCCGACAACAAGGGCCAGCACACGATCAATCTGGGTGCGCTGGCGGCGGTGCTGCAGACGCGCGGGCGGCTGGGCTTCAACGTGAAGCTGCTCGTCGAGACCGGCGAGGAAACCGGCTCGCCCGGCCTCAAGCAGCTGTGCGCGCAGAACCAACAGCGCTTCGCCGCCGACGTGCTCATCGCATCCGACGGACCGCGGCTGACGCCTGCGCGCGCGACAATTTACCTCGGTACGCGCGGCGCGCAGAACCTCGATCTCTCCGTGGACCTGCGCGCGGGCGGGCATCACTCCGGCAACTGGGGCGGGCTGCTGCGCAATCCGGCCATCGTGCTCGCGCAGGCGCTGGCCTGCATTACCGATGCGCGCGGCGCGATTCGCGTGCCCGAGTGGCGGCCGGATTCGCTCACCCCTGCGGTGCGCGCAGCGCTCGCCGATCTCGTCGTCGAAGGCGGCGCGGACGGCCCCGGCATCGATGCGGACTGGGGCGAGCCCGGACTCACGCCGGCGGAGCGCGTGTTCGGCTGGTGCAGCTTCGAGGTGCTCGCCTTCGTTGCCGGCAATCCGGACAAGCCGGTGAACGCGATCCCTCCGCGCGCGAGCGCGCACTGCCAGCTGCGCTACGTCGTCGGCGTGGACCCGGCCGACATCGTGCCGGCGCTGCGGCGGCACCTGGATCGCCATGGCTTTGGCTTGGTGCAGCTGGCGCCGGCGCGCGACGGTTTCTTTGCAGCAACGCGCCTCGCGCCGGACCATCCCTGGGTGAAATGGACTGCTGCATCGATCGCACGCACGCTGGGGGCTGCGCCTGCGATCCTGCCCAACCTCGGCGGTTCATTGCCGAACGACGTGTTCGCCGATGTGCTCGGTCTGCCCACGGTGTGGATTCCGCATTCCTATGCGGCCTGTTCGCAGCATGCGCCGAACGAGCACCTGCTCGCGCCGCTGGTGCGGGAGGCGCTTGCGCTCATGGCAGGGATTTTCTGGGACCTGGGCGAAGCCGGAATCCCGGCGCGCGCCGCTTGAAGCATGGCGTTCCCCTGGGGGAGCGCCGCGCGTATACGCTTGTCACATTGCCATGCTGGAGTAGTAGAAGGTAAACCGATCGAGTCGTAACAGAAGGAGGAGCGAAGCATGACTACCGATTGCACCAAATCGAGCTACCGCGTGTTTTGCGCGTTGGCAACGGCTGCTCTGGCCTTGTCGCTCGCGGCCTGCGGGGAGAAGCCCGCGGCCGAAAGCGCGACCGCGAAAATCGAAAGCGCAAGCGACGCTGCCGCACTCCAGGCAAAAGCGGCGGCCGCGGCGGCGGCGAAGAAACAGGCCGAGGAGCAAAAGGCGCAGGCCGACGCCGCGAAAAAGGCCGCGGACGAAAAGGCGGCCGCGGACCAGGCACTGGCCGACAAGGTGAAGGCTGCGCTGGTCGCGACGCCCAGCCTGAAGCGCCTCGGAGTGGACGTGCGCGCTTCCGATGGTGCGGTGACGCTGTTCGGCGCCGCGGACAGCAAGGCGCAGCGGCGCGAGGCGGAACTGGTCGCCTCCAAGGTGCCGGGCGTGCGCTCGGTCAAGGACGAGCTGCAGATCGTGAGGGGCTCCTAGCCGCGCCGAGCTATCAGCCCTGAGAGGATGGCGCTGCTATTGCCTGGCTGGCGGCGGAACCTCAAGTTTTCCCGATAGCGGCCGTAGATTAGGCTGTAGCGGCGGGCCGCTGGAGAGCAGCGTGAGTCAGGACGCGTCGGTTGCCGAACGTCGGCAGAACACCAGGCTGCGCGAGCAGTTCGAGCATGCTTACCAGAGCATCGCGCCCTTCCTCGACCCGAGGCTCACCTGGGGCGGTGTGCAGCTGGAGTACCTGGCCTTCCGCGCGCTGCGCGAAACCCTGCCGGGGCTCTCTTCCACCGAGGTCTGGCAGCTCGTATCCGCCTCGGTGCGCGTGTGCAAGGAGCGCGCAGCCACCGCGCAAGCGCCCGCGCCCCAGCTCATTATCCTGGACTCGACATTGCTGCGCGCCGCTCGCGAGGAACGCGGGATCGATCATCCGCCTTCCATCTGCCCGACGGATTCCTGCTAATCTTTTGCCGGCGCCGCAGACCTCGCTGCGCGCGAGACTTCCGATGATGAGCGGGGACTGGGCATGAGCAAGAAGACCATCGCCATGCTGCATCCGGGCGAAATGGGCGCCGCGATCGGTGCCGGCCTCCTCGCGCGCGGGCATCGCGTGCTGTGGGCCTTGGCCGGCCGCGGTGGCGCAAGCCGCGAGCGCGCCGAAGACAGCGGCCTCGAGGATGCAGGCACGCTCGCGCGCGCCGTGCGCGAGGCCGAAATCGTGTTTTCCGTCTGTCCGCCGCATGCGGCGCGGGATCTGGCGCGCTTCGAGGCAGCGGGGCTGCCCGCGGGCTTTCACCTGGCCGCGGCGGATATCTACCGCAGGCTGGAAGGATTCAAGGATGCGGCCAATCCGCCTGCCTTGTCCGAGGTGAAGGCTGCGCTGTTGCGCCGGCCTTCGTCCGTTTCCACCAGGACCGGACTGAACGCAGCGGCCTGGGCCGCAAGACCCGCGTTTCGCGCAAACTAGCCCCCAAGGCGGGGCCAACAAGCGTAGTATGCTCCCCTTTTTTCGGTACCCTCCAACATGGCCTATTCGGTCAAGGAAATCTTCTACACGCTGCAAGGCGAGGGCGCCAATACGGGCCGGCCGGCGGTGTTCCTGCGCTTTGCGGGGTGCAATCTGTGGTCGGGGCGCGAGGCCGACCGCGCCGCAGCCGTGTGCCGCTTCTGCGACACCGAGTTTGTCGGCACCGATGGCACCGGTGGCGGCAAGTTCGAAACCGCCGCAGCGCTCGCGGCTGCGGTGGAGCAGGCCTGGCCCGCGCCGCATGCGGCGCAACGCCTGGTCGTATGCACCGGCGGCGAGCCGCTGCTGCAGCTCGATGCGGTCCTGGTCGCGGCCCTGCGCGCGCGCGGCTTCATGCTTGCGGTGGAAACGAACGGCACGCTTGTGCCGCCCGCAGGCGAGCTGTGGCTGACGGTGAGCCCGAAGGCCGGCGCGCCGCTCAAGCTGACGCAGGGCGACGAGCTGAAGCTGGTGTATCCGCAAGCGGGAGTCGAGCCGGAAGACTACGCGCAGCTGGCATTCAGGCATTTCTTTCTGCAGCCCATGGACGGCCCGGAGCAGGCGCGCAACACGCGCCTCGCGACCGAGTATTGTCTCGCCCATCCGCGTTGGCGCCTGTCGCTGCAGACGCATAAACTCATAGGAATACGTTGATGGAAATCTGGAAGGCATTCACCCTCGAATCGGCACACCGGCTGCCCAACGTGCCGCCGGGGCACAAGTGCGCGCGCGTCCACGGCCACTCCTTCCGCGTCGAGATCCACCTGAGCGGGGAGCTCGATGCGCAGCTCGGCTGGGTGCAGGATTTCGGCGACGTCTCCGCCGCGTTCGGGCCGCTGTACGAGCAGCTCGATCATCGCTACCTCAACGATATTCCCGGACTGGAGAACCCGACCAGCGAGCAGCTCGCGCGCTGGATCTGGGCGCGGCTCAAACCGGCGCTGCCGCTGCTCGCGCAGGTGGTGGTACACGAGACCTGCACCTGCGGCGCGATTTATCGCGGCGACGACGGCAAATGAGCAGCTGCGCGCAAGCGCAAACCAACGGAGGAGAGCCATGGACTTGGAACTGAAGGGCAAGGTCGCGATCGTCACCGGTGCTTCGCAGGGCATAGGCAAGGCCGCGGCCTTGCGTCTCGCCGCCGAGGGCGCGAGCGTAGTCATCGCCGCGCGCGGGCGGGAGTTGCTGGATCAGGTGGCGCAGCAGATACGCGCGGCCGGAGGCAGCGTCGCCGCGGTGGCAGCGGACGTGAGCCGAGCCGAAGATTGCGCCAGGCTGGTGGCGGAGGCGGTCCAGGCCTTTGGCCGGCTCGATATCCTCGTCAACAATGCCGGCACTTCGGCCACCGGCGCCTTCGAATCGGTGACCGACGCGTTGTGGCAGGCGGACTTCGAACTCAAACTGTTTGCCGCGATACGGCTGGCGCGCCTGGCGCTGCCGCATATGAACAAGCAGGGCGGCGGACGCATCATCAACATCACCAATATCGGCGCGAAGCAGCCGCGCGCCAAATCGATGCCGACCACGGTCACGCGCGCCGCAGGGCTCGCGTTTACCAAGGCGCTGTCGAAAGAGTTCGCGCCGCAGCAGATCCTGGTCAACAGCATCTGCATCGGCTCGGTGCGCGCCGGACAGCATGAAGCGAAAGCGGCCAAGGCCGGTGTCGCGCT
>JAJZUN010000255.1 GCA_021848555.1 Pseudomonadota bacterium
GCAGCGCATAGCGCGCCGGCTGTGGCGCGTTGGCGACCACGCAGCGGTCTCCGGCAAACAGCACGGCCTGCTGCACGTTCTCCAGAGAAAACTCCATGAATTTGAGCGGCTGCAGCGTAATGCCGAGTTGCGGGTGTTCGTACGGCTGCATGCCCTTGCGATGCAAGGTGGTCAGGAAGTCCAGCTTGAAGTCGGGCTCGCGCGGGTTCAAATAAGTGGCGCCGGCCTTCGACGCGAGGCCGGATACCGGCAGAAATCCCATCTCCAGCGACTTGATGGCCTCGTGTGTTTGGACCTGAACGTCACCTGGCAGCGCAAGAGACAGGCTCTTCCCCGCATGCGCAAAATCCATATCCTGCGTGCGCGAGCCGTCTCCCCAGCGCAACCCAAGCATATTGGCAAACGCCAGGAACGCATGCGTGCCGATGAGCACGCCCCCGGCGCGAAAAAAACCGTATTCCGCCAGCCGCTGCAGCACACGCAGATGCCGGGGCAGGATTTCCGAACATCCCAGGGCCGCGCATGAGCGCGCCAAGGGACCCAAGGCGACTACCGCCGACGGCTGCGCCTTGCGCGCCATCAGCGCACGGACGGGGGCTGTATCGGGCCCGACAAACACCTGACGCAGTTTGCCTGAGGGTTCAGTGTACTGGAAATACCAGTACTTCGCCCCGCGCACCGTTTTCGATGCGAACGAGCCCGGCAGATCCGCCACACCTCGCACATGCTCGGCAACCAGCGCGGCCTCGAGCAATTGCGCGTATGCGGTCTGGGCGGTAAGGGAAAGTTCGGCAAAGGAGATCATTTGACTATACTAGCCCAGGATACAGCTTAGTATAGCAACCCGCTATACTAAAATCTATATAAGCTTAGTATAGCGATTCACCCCCGTCTTCGGTGCCGGACATCGCGGCACCGGACCACGCACTCATTTCATCCCCTGCAGCAAGCGGATTTCCGCCGCCTCCAGCGCATCGGGCTCGCCCAGCAGCACCACCACGTCGCCCGTCTCGAAACAGGTCTCGGGCGCAGGCTCGCCCATGCGGATGCCGCGCCGGCGCACCCGCGTCACCGCGGCGCCCAGCGCCGCCAGATCGAGCTCGGCCAGCGTCTTGCCCACGGCATAAGCGCCCTGCGTCAGCGACACCGAATGCAGGCGCGGCTGGCGGTGCTCGGCCCCATCCAGCGCTGCGTCGCCCTCGCCGTGGAAGAACCCGCGCAGCAGGCTGTAGCGGGAACTGCGCACCTCGCGCATGCGGCGCACCACGCGCGCCAGGGGCACGCCCATCAGCACCAGCGCGTGGCTGGCGAGCATCAGGCTGGATTCGAAGGCGTCGGGCACCACCTCGGCCGCTCCGGCCGCCTGCAGGCGCTCCATGTCGGTATCGTTCAGCGTGCGCACGATCACCGGCAGCGCCGGGTTGATCGCATGCGCGTGGTGCAGGATCTTGAGCGAGACCGGCAGATCGGCGAACGAAATCACCAGGGCGCTGGCGCGCGCGAGGCCCGCCGCGATCAGGGCTTCGCGCCGCGCGCCGTCGCCGTAGACCACCGACTCGCCCGCGGCGGCCGCCTCGCTCACGCGCTCCGGGTCCAGGTCGAGCGCCACATAGCCTATGCCTTCCCGCTCGAGAAACCGCGCCAGGTTCTGCCCGGTGCGGCCGTAGCCGCACAGCACCACGTGCTTGGCGGCCGCCATGCCGGAGACGGCGATCTGGTGCAGCGCCAGGGAGCGCAGCATCCATTCCGAGGCGACGAAGCGCAGCACCAGTTTGTCGCTGTACTGGATCAGGAAGGGCGCGCTCAGCATGGACAGGAGCATCGCCGCGAGGACGGGTTGCAGCAGCGTGTCGTCCACGAGCCGCACGCCGCCCGCCTGCGCCAGCAGCACGAAGCCGAACTCGCCCGCCTGCGCCAGGGCCAGCGCGGTGCGCAGCGCATTGCCCGGGGTGGCCCCGAACAGGCGCGACAGCAGGGCGATCAGCGCGAACTTGAACAGTACCGGCGCCGCGAACAGCAGCAGCACCAGCGCGAACCGGTCGACCACCACCGACACATCCAGCTGCATGCCGATGGTGACGAAGAACAGGCCCAGCAGCAAATCGCGGAACGGCTTGATGTCCTCTTCCACCTGGTGGCGGTATTCGGTTTCCGAAATCAGCATGCCGGCGAGAAAAGCGCCCAATGCGAGCGACAAACCGGCTAGCTCGGTGGCCCAGGCCAGGCCCAGGGTGATCAGCAGCACATTCAGCACGAACAATTCGTTCGAACGCCGCCGCGCCACGATGTGGAACCAGCCGCGCATCAGTTTCTGCCCGGCGAACAAAATCAGAAACAGCACCACCGCGGCTTTCGCCAGCGCCAGCGCCAGCACCGGCGCAAGGTGATCGGCCGGCTGCGCCAGCGCCGGGATCAGGATCAACAGCGGCACCACCGCCAGGTCCTGAAACAGCAGAACGCCGATGATCTCGCGCCCGTGCGCGGACTCGAGCTGCATGCGCTCGGCCAGGAGCTTGCTCACGATGGCGGTCGAGGACATGGCGAGCGCCCCGCCCAGCGCAAAACCGAGCTGCCAGGGGAAACCCAGCAGCCAGGCGGCGGCGGTCGGCGCGAACAGCGTGAGCAGCACCTGCACCATCCCCAGCCCGAACACCACGCGGCGCATGTTGAACAGTTTGGGCAGGCTGAATTCCAGGCCGATGGAGAACATCAGGAACACCACGCCGAACTCGGCCAGGTAGGCATAGCCGGATTCCTTGCTGGCCGGGATCCATTGCAGCGCATTCGGCCCGATCGCCACGCCCACCAGGAGGTAGCCGAGCATCGGTGGCAGATGCAGAATGCGCGCCACCACCACCACCAGCACGGCACTGGCCAGCAACACCAACACCAGTTCGAGCGGCGTGTTCATCGGGCGGCATGCCTCGGAAGGACGGGACTGGGCTTCTGCTATACTTTGATCCATGATACCTGCAGCATCCCGCATGGACAAAATATTACCGTCCAGAACCGCGCTGGAGCTGGCAAAACAGGTGCTCGCCATCGAAGCCGAAGCCATCCAGGGCCTCGCTGCGCGGCTGGGCCAGAGCTTTCTCGACGCCGTGGCGCTGCTGCTCAACTGCAAGGGCCGCGTGGTGGTGAGCGGCATCGGCAAATCCGGCCATATCGCGCGCAAGATCGCGTCCACCATGGCCAGCACCGGCACACCGGCCTATTTCGTGCATCCGGCCGAGGCCAGCCACGGCGACATCGGCATGATCGCGCGCGACGACGTGCTGATCGCGCTGTCGAACTCCGGCGAAAGCGAGGAGCTGCTCACGATACTCCCCATGCTCAGACGCCAGGGGGCGCATCTCATCGCGATCACCGGCAACGCCGATTCGGCGCTGGCGCGCGAGGCCGACGTGCACCTGGACGCGCGCGTCGACAGGGAGGCGTGCCCGCTCAACCTCGCCCCCACGGCCAGCACCACCGCGGCGCTGGCCCTGGGCGACGCGCTGGCGGTGGCGCTGCTCGACGCCAAGGGTTTCGGCGCCGAGGACTTCGCGCGCTCGCATCCGGGCGGCGCGCTGGGGCGGCGCCTGCTGACCCATGTGCGCGACGTGATGCGCACTGGCGATGACATGCCGTCGGTGCCCGAGGACGCCAGCTTTTCCGAAGCCCTGCTCGAAATGTCGAACAAGCGCCTGGGCATGACCGCCGTGCTCGATACGGCCGGAAACGTGAGCGGCATATTCACCGACGGCGACCTGCGCCGGACGCTGGCCCAGGTCGGCGACATCAAGGCCGCGCGCATCGCCGACATCATGACGCGCAGGCCGCGCACCATAGGCCCGGACAAGCTGGCGGTCGAAGCGGTACAGATCATGGAGGAGCACAAGGTCAATCAGTTGCTGGTGGTCAGCGACGAAGGCAAGCTCGTGGGTGCGCTGAACATGCACGATCTGTTCCGCGCCAAGGTAATCTGAAGCCGGATGGATGACGCCTTGCAGCACGAAGACCCGGACAAGGCGCTCGAGCGCGCAAACCCGGATGGCGCGATTCATCGCGCCAGGAACCTGAAACTGATGGTCTTCGACGTCGACGGCGTCATGACCGACGGTACGCTCTATTACTCCGAGCGCGGGGAGGAACTGAAGGCGTTCAACATCCGGGACGGCCTGGGCATCAAGCTGCTCAGGCAATATGGCGTCGAGGTCGCGCTGATCACGGCCAGAAGTTCGCGCGCGGTCGAACTGCGCGCAGCCAATCTCGGCATCGCGCACCTCTATCAGGGCGCGGAGGACAAACGCGGCGCCTATGCCGCGCTGCTGGCGCGGCTCGCACTCGCCGCCGGGCAGTCGGGCTACATGGGCGATGACCTTCTCGACCTGGCGCTCATCACCCGCTGCGGCTTTGCCGCGACCGTGCCGGCCGCGCCGGAGGCGGTGAAGAGCCGCGCCCACTATGTGACGCGGGCGCACGGCGGGCATGGCGCCGTGCGCGAAGTGTGTGAGTTCATACTGCGCGCGCAAGGCACGCTGGAACGCGCCGTCAGCGCCCATCTGCTATGAAAAAACGCGACCGGCCGTCCAATCTGTTTCCCTTGCTCCTGATACTGGCGCTGGCCGCTGCCAGTCTGTGGCTGGAACGGGCGGTACAGGCGCCCGAGCGCGACAGTTCAGGGAAAACGCGCCACGATCCGGACTTCATTGCCGAAGATTTCGGCATCAGCAAGCTCGACGCCGGCGGCAAGCCCGAGTACAGCCTCTCAGCCGCGCGCATGCTGCATTATCCGGACGACGAAAGCACCGATATCGTGGCGCCGCATCTGGTGCAGCGCCACGGCGGCGACGCCCCTATCGTCATCCGCGCCGACCGCGGCCAGATCTCGAGGAACGGCGATGAAGCGAGTTTCTTCGGCAACGTGGTGGTGGTGCGCGAGGCCGGCCTGGGCCGAAGCGAATTGCGCGTGCAGACCGAATACCTGCAAGTCGTTCCCGACCGGGATATCGCCCGCACCGACAAACCGGTGACGATTACCGAGGGACGATCCCGGCTCAGCGGGGTCGGCATGGAGTTCAACAACAAGACGCGGCAGTTCGCGCTGCTGTCGCAGGTCAGGGGGACGTTCGATGCGGCTAAGTAAAATCTTCCGCGCCCTCGTTTTCTGCGCCGGCTGCGCGGGACTGTTGGCCGGGCCGGCGCAGGCGGAGCGGGCCGACCGCGGAAAGCCGATCAATCTGGAGTGTGGCCTCATGCAGGT
>JAJZUN010000256.1 GCA_021848555.1 Pseudomonadota bacterium
CAGCGTATGCGCGGCCGCGCGCCCGGCGCAAATCTTCAAGCCCGGATAATGCGGCTTGCGCCGCGGCCGCTGCCTGGGCATAAGTCACAGTCCGCACGCAATTCGCGCTTCATGCGCTTCGGTCAGGCTGATATAATCCGCCGCGGGTGTTTATTTGACCATCCCGGCGGGAGAACTATGATTCTAGAGTTTTTTTCCACGCGCAAGGTTACAGAATTCGCCAAGAACCTGGCGCAAGACGTCGCCAAGCGCTATCCGCCCGCGATCGCCAACAATCCGGCCCAGATGGTGTCGCAAAAACGGCTGTCCGGCATACTCGAGGAAGCCTTCACGCGCGCTGCCGAGTTCAACCGCGAGAACCGACTGGGCTGGTACAAGAAGGCCAAACTCGGCAACGAATTCAAGTGGGAACTCAAGGAAATGGGCTACGACGAAAAATTCATCGACGTCGCCACCGAGGGTCTGATCGTCTACGTCACCCGGCGAGCGCCGCCCAAGACCTGAGCCTGCCGCCGCCGGTGCGCCAAGCTCAGGGCGTATATCCCGGAATCTTGCTCTCGTCGACGCGGTCGATCTGATTCGCGTCGAGAAACTGCTCGGCATAGCGCCGGTAGACCTTTTGCCGGATGAACACGTCGAACAGGTCGGGGTCGATGTGGCCGCCTTCCTTGAATTTCCCCAGAATTTGCAGCGACTCGGTCAGGGTCTTGCCTTTCTTGTACGGCCGGTCCCTGGCAGTGAGCGCCTCGAAGATGTCGGCAATGCCCATGACGCGCGCCTGCACCGACATTTGCTCGCGCGTGAGGCCGCGCGGATAGCCCTTGCCGTCCATGCGCTCGTGGTGTCCGCCGGCATACTCCGGCACATGGCGCAAATGCTTGGGCCAGGGCAGCGCCTCCAGCATCTTGATCGTGGCGACGATGTGGTAATTGATGATCTCGCGCTCCTTGGCGGTGAGCGTGCCGCGCGGAATGCTGAGATTCTCGATCTCGTCGTCGGTGAGAAAGTGGGCGGTGTTGCCGGACTGGTCCAGCCACTTGTACTGGGCAATTCGCTTGACGTGCTCCTGCGCCTCCGGCGGCATGAACTCGCCGCCGATATTGGACTTGCGCAGGAACTCGCGGTCCTGGTCGAGTTGGCGCAACCGCGCCCGGTAGGTCTGTTCCAGCTGGTTGCCGCGCTCGCGCACCGACAACTCGTCTAAGCCCTGCTCGCGCAGCGCGGCGCGGCTTTTCAGCAACTCGATCTCGGCGTCGCGCTTGAGCACCTCGAAGCGCGTGTCGATCAGGTGGATGCGGTCGAAAATCGACTCGAGCTTGGTCGCCTTGTCCACCACGTGCACCGGTGTCGTAACCTTGCCGCAATCGTGCAGCAGGCCCGCGATCTTGAGCTCGTAGCGGTCCTTGTCGGTCATGTCGAAGTCCCGCAGCGGTCCCGCCTTGGTTTCATTCACCGCTTCGGCGAGCATCATCGTGAGCTCGGGCACGCGCTGGCAATGGCCGCCGGTATAGGGGGACTTCTCGTCGATCGCAGTGTTGATCATCGCGATGAACGACTCGAACAGGGCCTCCAGCTGGTTGATCAGCTGCCGGTTGGTGAGGGCAATGGCCGCCTGCGAGGCGAGCGACTCCGCCAGACGCTGGTCCGCATCGGAAAACGCCACCACTTCGCCGCTCGCCGGATCCTGCGAGTTGATCAGCTGCAGCACGCCGATGATTTCGTTTTCGTGATTCTTCATCGGCACCGTGAGGAAGGACTTCGAGCGGTAGCCGGTCTTCTTGTCGAAATTGCGCGTGCCGTTGAAGTCGAAGCCTTCCGCGGCGTAGGCGTCGGCGATGTTGACGGTCTGGCCGGTCAGCGCCGCAAACGCAGCCACCATCTGGTTGTTGGGTTTGCCCTCCTTGGTGTACAGATGGATCGGATAGAACGGAATCGCGTTGCCGGTGGTGCCGCCCATCGCAATCTTGAGCGATTCGGTGCGCATGATCTCGAATTTGAGGCGCTTGGTGCCGTCCTCCTCGGTCAGCAGATAGAGCGTGCCGCCGTCGGCGCGCGTGATCGTCTTGGCGGCGAGCAGAATGCTCTCGAGCAGCCGGTTGATGTCGCGTTCGGCCGAGAGCGAGGCGCCGATTTCGTTGAGCTGTTCCAGGCGCTGGAACAGGTCGTCCACGGTCTGGACTGCGGCTCCCTCGCCTTTGCGCGCCGCTGTCACCTCAGGTTTTCCCCGTCGCCTGCGCCGCGCCTACTTGATGCAGACCGCGCGCACCGTGGGCATGTCGGTGAGGCCCATCAGCACTTTCTCCATGCCGTCCATTTTCAGGGTGCGCATGCCCTCGTCCAGGCAGCAGGCCAGCATTTCGGCCACGCGCGCATGCTCCTGGATCAGTTTTTTCAGCGGGTCGGTACCGACCAGCAGTTCGTGCAGGCCGACCCGGCCCTTGTAGCCGCTGCCGCCGCAGGCATCGCAGCCGATCTTCTTGTACATCGTGAACTGGCCCTTGTCGTTGGCGTAGTTCTTGACCCATTCCTTGTACACGTTCTCGTACCCCTCCTTGGGATTCTGCTTGAACGTCTTGGTATTGACGAGCTCGCTGCAGTATTCGGTCAGGAACGCCTTCATTTCCTCGGGTGCGGGATTGTAGGATTGCTTGCACTTGGCGCACAGGCGCTTCGCCAGACGCTGCGCCAGGATGCCGAGCAACGCGTCGGAGAAGTTGAACGGGTCCATGCCCATGTCGAGCAGGCGGATGATCGATTCGGGCGCGCTGTTGGTGTGCAGCGTGGCGAATACCAAGTGGCCGGTGAGTGAAGCCTCGATGCCGGTCGACACCGTTTCCTTGTCGCGCATCTCACCCACCATGATGATGTCCGGATCGGCGCGCAGGAACGCCTTCATCACCATGGCAAAATCCAGCCCCGCCTTCTTGTTCACCTGCACCTGGCGCAAGCCCTTCTGCGTGATTTCGACCGGATCCTCGGCGGTCCAGATCTTGGTGTCCGGGGTGTTCAGGTGCTTCAGCACCGAGTGCAGCGTGGTGGTCTTGCCCGAGCCGGTCGGCCCGCAGACGAAGAACAGGCCGTAGGGCTTGGCCACCACCTCTTTCAGCGTCTCCAGGTTGTGCGGCGTGAGGCCGAGCTTGTCGAGCGGAATCGGTTCGCCGGCGGCGAGGATACGCATGACGATGTCCTCGACCCCGCCCTGGGTCGGAATGGTCGCTACGCGCAGCTCGATGTCGAGCGGACCGAACTTCTTGAACTTGATCTTGCCGTCCTGCGGCCGGCGTTTCTCCGAGATGTCGAGGTCGCACATGATCTTGACGCGCGCGACGATCGCATTGCGGTAGGAGGCCGGCACTTCGATGTAGGGCGCAAGCGACCCGTCCTTTCTGAAGCGGATTTCGGTCTTGCCCTTGCCCGGGTAGGACTCGATGTGGATGTCCGATGCGTTCTGGTTGTAGGCGTCGATGATGATCTTGTTGACCAGCTTCACCAGTTCGTTGTCGGCCGCCTGCGACAAGTCGTCCGCGACGCCCTCGCCGCCGCCTTCTTCGTCGTCTTCCAGCCCCGAGAGCAGGTCGCCGATGTCGCCGGTATCGACCACCTCGGCGCCGTAGAACAGGTTCAGCGTCTCCTTGAACTCGCGCTGCGTGGTCACCTTGTAGATCAGCTTGCTCTTGGGAAACACGTTCTGCACGATGCGCGAACTGCGCACGCGTTCCGGGTCGAGGCACAACACCACAACGCCGTCCTTGCTGTCGTCGACCGGCACCCACTGATTTTGCTCGACGTATTCGCGCTTGAGGTTCTTCAGCAGCTCCGGCGGCTTGATGCGGTCGGGTTTGTGCGGTTCGTAGGGCACGCCGAAGAATTTCGACAGCGCCTGGCCGATCGCCGGCAGCTTGACCTGGAATTCCTCCACCAGGACCTGCTCCACATCCACCGCCTTCTTGCGCGCGGAGCGCGCGGCGAGATCGAACTCGGCCGGCGAGATCACCGCATCGCTGACGAGGAAGTCGTACTTGGTCTTGATGATCTGCGGCTTCTGCCGCTGCCTGAAGGCGATGGCCAGGGTCTGCGCCAGCGCGGTCACGCCTTCTTCCATCAGCGCCGTGAACGGCACGCCGGCCTTGTTGTTGATGATCTGGATGACGCCGATCAGTTCCTCGCCGTCCAGGACCGGCGCGGCCAGCACCTGCTTGGTGCGGTAGCCGGTGCGCTTGTCCACTTCCTGCAGAAAGCGCAGGTTCGGATTGATCGCCTTGAGTTCGGCCTCGTCGTAGCAATCCTTGATGTTGATCATCTTCTTGGAATAGGCGACGTAGCCGCCCATGGAATGCTCGGCGATCGGCAGCTTCAGGTCCTTGAACGAGTTCAGCCCGGTCTTGACCTTGGACACGATCGATTGCTTGTCCTCGCCGACGACGTAAATGGTGAGCCGGTCGGCGTTGAACAGGCTGCAGATGTCGGACGAAACCTCGAGCATGATCTCGTCGATATTGGAGGTGGCGTGGATTTTGTTGGTGACGTTCTGCAGGTTCTTCTGGAACATCAGCCTGGCGTTGACGTCGGCCGACCCGGTGGCCGCGGCCTGTGGTGTATTCAGAACAGCACTCATAGTGACCTCGCCATTAGATCCGCGCAGCCGGTGGCTGCTGCTACGTCGACATATTCCACACTATACGACAAAAAAAGCCAGCGACAAAAAAAGCCGGCCGCGCTCACGGCAGCCGGCCCCCGCCCCACAGCCCGCCTTCGAGCACGAACACGCGGTAGCCGCGTTGCGCCAGCAGGAACGCGGCCGCCGAACTGCGCCTGCCGCTTTGGCAATAGACGATATATTCCTCGTCCATGGCCAAAGCGCCGAACGCGTTGCGGATTTCCGACAGCGGTATATTGCGCGCGCCGGGCAGGCCGTCGTACTGGTATTCGGACGGGTAGCGCACGTCTATCCACTGGGCGCCATCGAGCACCTTCTGTTGGGCCTGCTCCATGTTGATGCCATGCAGCAGCGGCTCGCGCAGCAGCGCGTCGAAATCCTGCTTGGCCAGGCGCAACAGGCTGCCGTCGGTCGTCATGGTCACGGTCGCGTTGCGCTTGGCCTCGGCGACCAGCGCCTCCTCGCCGAAGGTGTCGCCGCTCCTGAGTTCGGCCAGCAGCATGCTGACGCCGCCGACCAGGCGTTCGACTTGGCAGCGACCGGACTCGACCAGGTAGTAATAATCGCCTTCC
>JAJZUN010000257.1 GCA_021848555.1 Pseudomonadota bacterium
CGAGCGTTCCATCCCCGGCGTCGAGCATCGCTTGTTGGTGGTGGGCAAGCAGCTGGTCGCAGCCTCGCGCGGCGAGACCGCCTGGGTCACCGGCGACGGCGGTTCGACCATCGTCGAGCTGATCGATAGCCAGATCAACAGCGATCCGCGCTGCGGCGAGGACGAATCCTTTCCGCTCGAGCCGGTGCGGCTGGAGCGCGAACCGGCAGTCGTCATGGAACTGCAGCGGCAAGGCTACGCTCCCGATTCGATTCCGCCCGCAGGCAAGAAAGTGCTGGTCATCCGCTATGGCAATCTCGCCGACGAAGTCACGGATGAAGTACACCCCGAGGTTGCGGCTGCGGCCATATTGGCCGCGCGCGTCGTCGGCCTGGACATCGCCGGCGTGGACATCGTCGCCGAGGACATCTCGCGCCCCCTAGCCGAGCGGCGCGGCGCGGTGGTCGAGGTCAACGCCGGTCCTGGTCTGCTGATGCACCTCAAACCGGCCAAAGGCCGACCGCGCCCGGTCGGACAGGCCATCGTGGACAGTCTTTTTCCGCAAAACGAAAGCGGCCGCATCCCTATCGTCGGCGTGGCCGGCACCCGAGGCACTTCATTGATCGCCCGGCTCGTCGCCTGGCTCATCCATCTCTCGGGCAAATCGGTCGGCCTGGCTTGCCGCGACGGCCTGTACCTCGACTGCCGGCTGGTCGACAAGAACGATTGCGCGAACTGGACTGCGGGGCAGCGCCTGCTCATCAACAAATCGCTGGAAGCGGCCGTATTCGAAAACGGCGCCGAAGTCATTCTGGGCCAGGGCGTGGCCTACGACCGCTGCCTGGTCGGCGTCGTCACCGACGTCGATGGTGTCGAGGCGCTCGGCCACTACGAGATCCACGACGCCGAGCAGGTGTTTCAGGTTCTGCGCACCCAAGTCGACATCGTCCTGCCAGAGGGCGCGGCGATATTGAATGCTGCCGATCCTTTTGTCATGCGCATGGCTGATCTGTGCGACGGCGACACGATGCTCTACGGCCTCGATCCCGATCTGCCCGCGATCGTCAAGCAGCGCGCCGGCGGCGGACGCGCTGTTTTCCTGCGCGACAACCGCATTCACCTGGCGCAGGGCCCCGCCGAAAGCATGCTGGTCGAGTTGCCCGCGTTCGCCATGCTATCGCGCGAAGGACGCTGCGATGCCGATACCGCCGCCAGCTTGCTCGCAGCGGCGGGTGCAGCTGTGGCGCTGGACATTCCGCTCGAAATCACGCGCGTCGGCATCGAAACGTTCGAGCACGATTGCAGGGGCAAACCGCCTGTGCAAAGCCTGCCGCGCAAAGCGGTCAATCTGTAAGGCCTGCCAAAGACAAACTGATGGACGTTTCAAGAATCCGAGCCTTGCGCGGCCCCAACCTGTGGAGCCGCAATACCGCAATCGAGGCAGTGGTCCACTGCCGCGAGGCAGAGTGCGCGCTGTCCGGACTACTCGGCTTCGAGGAACGTCTGCGCGCGCGCTTCCCGAACATCGGTTCGATGCGGCTGATCGGCCAGGTCGGAGATATTTCCCTCGCCCATGCGCTTGCCTTCGCCGCACTTGGTCTGCAGGCGCAAGCCGGTTGCCCGGTGACGTTCACACGGGTGACGCAAACCATCGAGCGCTGCGTGTTCCAGGTGGCTGTCGAATATTCGGAGGAGGCCGTAGGCAGGCTGGCGCTCGCGCTCGCGCAACAACTGTGCCTGGCAGCCATGGAGGATGCGCCCTTCGACTTGGCCGATGCGCTCGCGCGCCTGCGCGAACTCGACGCGGACGAGCGCCTGGGGCCCAGCACCGGGGCGATTGTCCACGCCGCCGTCGCGCGCGGGATTCCCTACCGTCGTCTCACCAAGGGCAGCCTGGTGCAGTTCGGCTGGGGCAGCCGCCAGCGCCGCATCCAGGCCGCCGAAATCGACCGTACCAGCGCCATCGCGGAATCGATCGCGCAGGACAAGACACTTACCAAGCGCCTGATCGGGGCGGCCGGCGTACCGACGCCTCAGGGACGGCCTGTCGCCGACTTTGAGGACGCGTGGACGGCGATGCAGGAAATCGGCGGAGCGGTGGTGGTCAAACCTCAAGACGGCAGCCAGGGCAAGGGTGTCACGGTCAACGTCACGACCCGAGAACAATTGGCGGCGGCTTTCGCCACCGCAGCCGAATACGGCTCGACCGTCCTGGTGGAACGCTTCGTGCCGGGCCACGATTTCCGCCTGCTGGTGGTGGGCAGAAAACTCGTCGCGGCGGCGCGCCGCGATCCGCCTCAGGTGATAGGCGATGGCGTACACACGGTGCAACAGTTGGTCGAAGAGGTGAATCGCGATCCGCGCCGCGGTGTAGGGCACGCCACCTCGCTCACGAAAATCCGCTTCGACGATGTCGCCTTGCGCCGCCTGGAGCTGCAGGGATTGAGTGCCACCTCGGTGCCCGCGCAAGGTACGCGCGTCGTGCTGCGCAACAATGCCAACCTGTCCACCGGCGGCACCGCCACCGACGTGACCGACGACGTGCATCCGGAAGTGCAGGCGCAGGCCGTAGCGGCGGCGCAAATGATCGGCCTGGACATCGCCGGCGTCGACATGGTCTGCGAAACCCTGCAAAAGCCGCTGGAGGAGCAGGGCGGCGCCGTGGTCGAGGTGAATGCCGCGCCCGGCCTGCGCATGCACCTCATGCCCTCTGCCGGCAAGGCCCACGCAGTGGGCGAAGCCGTTATCGCCGACATGTATCCGGAGGGCGAGGATGGCCGCATTCCCGTGGTGGCGGTGACCGGCACCAACGGCAAGACCACTACGGTGCGGCTGATCGCGCGTATCCTTTCCTGCAGCGGCTTGCGCACCGGCATGACCTGCACCGACGGCATCTATGTTGGCGGGCACCGCATCGAAAGCGGTGATTGCTCCGGCCCGAAGAGCGCGCGCAACGTGCTCATGCACCCCGAGGTCGATGCGGCGGTGTTCGAGACTGCCCGCGGCGGCCTGTTGCGCGAGGGCCTCGCGTTCGACCGCTGCAAGGTGGCAGTGGTTACCAACATCGGTGAGGGTGACCATCTTGGACTGAGCTACATCGCCACGGTCGAGGATCTCGCCGTGCTCAAGCGCGTCATCGTGCAGAACATCGCGCCCGACGGCATGGCCGTGCTCAACGCGGCCGACCGCAACGTGGCCAAGATGATCGAGAACTGCCCTGGCGCGGTTACCTTCTTCGCCGCCGATCCCCACCATCCGGTGATGGCTACGCACAATGCAAGGGGAAAGCGCGTCGTCTATGTCGAGGACAATGCCATCGTCGCCGCCGAGCGCGGCGCCGTGGTGCAGCGGATCGCACTCGATGACGTGCCGCTCACGCGCAAGGGAACGATCAGTTTCCAGGTCGAGAATGCGATGGCATCTGTCGCAGCCGCGTGGGCGCTGGGTCTGGACTGGAACGTGATTCGTGTCGGCCTGAATTCCTTCGTCGGGGACGCGCAGACCGTGCCCGGCCGCTTCAATGTGTTCAGTTACCGCGGTGCGACGCTGATCGCCGATTACGGCCACAACGCGGATGCCATCCTGGCTTTGGTGCGTGCCGTCGAAGCCATGCCGGCGCAACGCCGCATGATCGTCATCAGCGGGGCGGGCGACCGCCGCGATGAGGACATAAGCCGGCAGACCGAAATCCTGGGTGATGTGTTTGACGAGATTCTGTTGTACCAGGATCAATGCCAGCGCGGCCGCAAGGATGGCGAGGTGATCGCTCTGCTGCGCCGAGGCCTGGTCCGCGCCAAGCGCGCGTCCACAGTCGAGGAAATTCGCGGCGAATTCCTCGCCGTCGACACTGCTCTCGCCCGTATGCAGCCGGGCGCTCTGTGCCTGATCCTGATCGATCAGGTCGAGGCGGCGCTGGATCACATCGAGCGCCGGCTGGCCGAAGCCCCGATCAGGCGGGTCGAAGCCACGGTGGGCAGGATTCGGGCATAAATACCCGCACGGGAAGGCGCAGCACCCTTGCCGTCAAATGCCACTTTATCCAATCGAACTGCGTCATCACAACCGAATGCTCAAACTGCATTTGCCAGACGAGGCCGCGACACGCGCGCTGGGAGCGCGACTGGCGCGCGTGCTCGCACCAGGTTTGTCGCTCTACCTTCACGGCGACCTGGGCAGCGGCAAGACGACGCTCGCACGCGGTCTGTTGCGCGGACTGGGCTACACCGGCCGGGTAAAAAGCCCTACCTACACCCTGGTTGAACTTTATCCTATTTCTAGGTTAAACTTGTACCACTTTGATTTTTATCGCTTCAAGGACCCGAAGGAGTGGCGGGATGCGGGTTTCAGCGAATACTTCAACGACACCTCGGTCTGCGTGGTCGAATGGCCGGAAAAGGCGGCGGGCTTGTTGCCTCCGGCCGACCTCGACATCGCGCTCGAATTCGCCGGCGATGGGCGTGACCTGAGCATTCGCGCCGGAACCGAAAGTGGCAAAGCATGCTTAAACCGATTGTCGCGATTGTCGCCCTGAACGGTCCCGCCTGCAGCGGCAAGCTTAGGCTTGCACAATTATTCAGCACGCTCGTCCTGCTCGCGTTCATCGGCAGCGCAGCGGCGGCAGAGCGCATCAGTGCGATACGCGTCTGGCCGGCGCAGGATTACACGCGCATCACCATAGAATCCGCGCAGCCGATCCGGCATGAATTGCTGCTGGTGAAGAATCCGGATCGCCTGGTGCTCGATCTGGAAGGCGTGGCTTTCGACAGCGTGCAGCGGGAAATCAGCGACAAGATCCTGCCTAGCGATCCTTACATCGGCCAGATGCGCGCCGGCCGCTACAAGCCCGGTGTGGTGCGCGTGGTGCTCGATCTCAAGACCGAAGTGCGGCCGCAGATCTTCATGCTCGAGCCGGTAGGCGATTACGGTCATCGCCTGGTGCTCGATGTCTATCCGCTGGTGCCGGTCGATCCGCTCATGGCGCTGCTGCAGAAACCCGAAGTGAAAGCCGAAGCGGCAGCGCCTGCGGCCGATGCTGCGCCGGAGGCGGTTGCGCCCGAGTCCAGATCCGAATCTGCGGCCAAGGCTGAATCCGGCGCCAAGTCCAAACCGGTCGTATCGCGCCTGGTGACCATCGTCGTCGACGCCGGCCACGGCGGCGAGGACCCGGGCGCCAAGGGCCGCGGCGGCAGCCGCGAGAAGAACGTGACGCTCACCATCGCGAAGAAGCTCAAGACGAT
>JAJZUN010000258.1 GCA_021848555.1 Pseudomonadota bacterium
CAGCGCGCCTAGCCGGGCCGACAGGCCGAGCAGGAATGCCGCCACCCGGCCTTCGGCGCCCAGCGTGCCCAGGGTCCAGGCCATGTTCTGCACACGCACCAATTCGCGGCTCAGCACGCGATACAGCAGGGCCTCCAGGCTGGGGCATTCGACCACCAGCCGGGCCAGGCTCGCGAGCGGCACGATCACCACCTCGCTCGTGTCCAGGGAAATGGCGGTGGAGCTGTAGTGTCCGCAATCGATGCCGTCGGCCCCCATCATGTCGCCGCACATGGGAAAGCCCAGCACCTGCTCGCTGCCCGAAAAATCCGTGTAGACGGTTTTGAAGCAGCCGGAGCGGACGACATAAAGCGAGTGAAACCTGTCGCCGGCGTGCACCAGCGCCTCGCCTTCGTGCACCCGCCGCAGCGGGAACACGGTGCGCGCGAGCCAGGCTTCGTCGGGGTAGTCGATATGCAGCAGGCGGGTAAGGTCGCGCACCGAGAGGTTGGCCCCCTCGTGGTCCTGCGCGCTCGCTGCGCCCTGGCCTACGCTGGCAAGATCGAGTGCGTCGTAGTGCGACATATCGGTGGTCATGTTCTGCTCCATGTTTTTATTTGCCGGTTCGTATCTGTCTAATGCACGGGCGCGGCGCCGTTGGGGCGGGCGGTCCAGCGCTGGACGATTTCCCGGATGCGCGGGAAATCCGAGGACTTGTCGAGGAAGAATTCGGCGCCCGCATCCATGCAGGCGCGACGGTGCTGGTCGGTGGCGTAATTGGTGAGCACCGCGACATGCAGTTCCGGCGCGGAGGGGTACACCGCCCTGAGCACGTCCAGACCGCTGCCGTCCTCCAATTGCAGGTCCAGAATCACGGCGCCGGGATGGGTAGAGCGTATGCCGTCGATCGCGGCGCCGACCGTTCCGGCTTCGCCCACCAGTTCGGCGCCGGCTATCCCCCGGATGGTCGCTGCAAGGCGCGCGCGTATCGCCGGTGAATCTTCCACCAGGAAAACCATCAGTGCCGCGTCCTGCTGAGCCCATTCCATGCGCGCCGCCAAAACGGTGTTTGTTGCGCTGAGTATGGAACCTGGCGCCCGGGGTCCGCCATAGGTGCGGGCTGAAACCGCGGGTCGGAATTGCCGGAAGCGGTGTAGGGCGACCCCTACAAGCGATCGCGGAAGCTAGGTGTCGCGCGCGTCGCCGAGTTTGTGCGCCAGGGCGTAGCGCACCAGGTCGGCCACGCTGTCCATGGCCATTTTTTCGAGGATGCGCGCCTTGTGCGTGCTCACGGTCTTGCCGCTCAGATGCAGGCGCGCGGCGATATCGGAGACCGTGGCGCCCGCCACCAGCAGACCGAACACTTCGAACTCTCGGTCGGACAGGGTCTGATGCGGCAGGTTGTCGGTTTGCGGCCTGAGGGTGAGCGCGAGCTGCTCGGCCACGCCCGGGCTGATGTACAGCCCCCCTTCGGCGACTTTGCCTATCGCCGCCACCAGCAGCGCCGAAGCGCTCTCCTTGGTCACATAGCCCGAGGCGCCGGCGCGGATCGCGCGCACCGCATATTGCTCCTCCTGGTGCATCGACAGCACCAGCACCGCGAGCTCCGGCCGTGTGGTTTTCACCCACTTGATCAGCTCGATGCCGCTCTTGCCCGGCATCGACATGTCGAGCAGCAGCAGCTCGAAGCCGCCGGCGCGCACCCGCGCCATGACCTCGTCGCCGTCTACCGCCTCGCCCGCCACTTCGACTCCCGTGGCGCTCTGAAGTATGCGGCGCAGGCCGTCGCGCACGATGGCATGGTCGTCGGCGATGAGGATGCGCGTCGTCACGCGGCCACCTCGCCGCCGGCCGCCGCGAGCGGGATGCGCGCGCGCACCTCGCTGCCTTGTCCCGGCGCGCCCATGATCGCGACTTCGCCGCCGAGCAGCGTGACGCGTTCGCGTATGCCTAGCAGTCCGAAAGTCCCGCGCTTGTCCTTGTCGGCCGGCGCGATGCCGCGGCCGTTGTCGCGTACCAGCAGCTGCACCCAGTCGCCGTCACGCTCCAGGCGGATCTCGGCGGTGGAGGCCTGCGCGTATTTCGCCACGTTGGTGAGGGACTCCTGGGTGATGCGGTAAAGCGCCGAGGCGATCGGCTCGGGCACCTGCGCCACGCTGTCGTCGATCACCAGGTCAGTGGCGATGCCGGTGTGCTTGGAAAAATTGTTGGTCAACCAGTCGAGGGCGGCGGCGAGCCCCAGGTCGTCCAGCATCAACGGGCGCAGATCCGCGGCGATGCGTCGCGTGGCGGCGATGGTGCTGTCGAGCAGCACGTGCATCGCCAGGGCGCGCTCTCCCAGCTCCGGCTGGCCCGGCGGCAGGGCCGAGCGCAGCGATTCCAGGTCCATCTTGAGCGCGGTGAGCGATTGACCGAGCTCGTCGTGCAGCTCGCGTGCAGTGCGGCGGCGTTCCGCCTCCAGGGCTTCGTTGGCGGCCTTGGACAGGCCGCGCAATTCGCGCTGCGAGCGCTTGAGTTCCTGCTCGGTGCGCCTGCGCTCGGTGATGTCGCGATGAAATGCCAGGGCGTACATTTTTCCGTCGATATTGATTGCGGACGTCGCAACGTCCAGCGGCAGGACATGACCGTCCTGGTGATAATGTTCGACTTCGAATCCTATGGTTTCCCCGCTCTGTATCCGCCGCATGCGCGCCGCTGCGAGCGCCAGCGATTCCGTCGTGTCCAGCTGGCTCAGATTCATGCGCAGCAGTTCCTCGACGCTGTAGCCGTGCATGCGCGCGAACGAGCCGTTGACGTCGACGATATTGCCCTCCATGTCCAGCAGCAGAATACCATCCATGGCATGGCTGAACAGGGACCGGTAGCGCCGCTCGTTCTCGCGCAGCGCCGCCTCCACCCGCTTGCGTTCGGTGACGTCGCGCAGGATCAGGATGGAATGCTCCGCCCCGTGCAGCTGCACCTGCGAAATCGAGGCGTCGATCGGAAATTCGCCGCCGCCGGCGCGCGTTCCGACGAGTGCCAGGTGCTTGCCCGGTTTGCGCGTCTCGGCCCCGCTGTCTGCGCTGTCCGCAATGGATGCGGGCTGCTGCAATGTCAGTCCGCCCCCTGAAATGAGGATGCCGATCCCGCTGCCTATCGTATCCGCGCCCGGGCGCTGGAAGATCTGCTCCGCCGCGGCGTTGAATAGCACGATGCGCTTTTCGGCGTCCAGGATGATGATGGCGTCCATGGCCGATTGAATGATCGCCTGCAGCTGTTCCTCCGACTCGAACACGATATCCTTCAGTTCCTCATCGACGCGCAATTGATGCGCGAGCCAAAAGGTGATCGCGCCGAACAGCAACGCGGCGGCGGCGGCGATGCCGCCGAACAGCCATGCGTTGCGCTTCCACGGTTGCAGGATGAAACCCATCGACGAGCTCACCGTAATCACCAGCGGGTAGCCCTGGATCGGGTAGATCGCGCTGACGCGCTCGACCGGGTTCACTTTGCCGATGTGGTGTAGCAGCGGGCGGTCGGCCTCGACGCCCTGGGTAAACAAGGCGGTGTCGCGATAGTTGGCGGTCGCCGCGGCGAGTGCCAGGGGGTAACCGGTGAGCAGCACCCCGTCGCGGCGCAGCAGCCGCACCACCCCCTGCGGCCCGAGCTCATGCAGGCCTTGCGACCACAGGAAGAAGGCGGGATCGACATCGGCGGTCAGGACGCCGAGAAAGCGCTCCTCGCCGTCGCGGATCCCGCGGCTGATGGGCAGGCTCAGCTTGCCGCCGAACCTGCCGAGTACGGGTTCCGACAGGATCAGGCGCGGCTCCTGGCCGGCACGATGCGCGCGGAAATATTCGCGGTCGCCGTAGTCGAGCGGCGGCGGCGGAAAGCGCGCGGTGTGGATGACCAGCTTTCCTCCGGCGTCGATCAGCAGCAGTCCGCGCACGTACGGGGTGGCGGCAATGCTGGCGCGCAATTGCCGGTGCAGCTGTTCGGATGGGATAGCCCCTCCCCGCGATAACCCGCGTTGCGCGATCTCGGCTGCGCCGGCGAGGACTGCGTCTATGGCATGGGTGGATCTCAGGGTTTGTTCGCCCAGGACCTGGGCGAGGCCGAGCAGATGGCTCTCGGCCTGCTCGATCGCGTCCTGGCGCATGCGCCACAGGCTGAGGGCGGTGCCGGCGAGCACCGCCATCATGGCCAGGGTGCCCAGGGCGAGAACCAGATGGCGCAGCCGCCGCGCGCGCGCCGGTTGCGGCCGCGCAGCGCCTGCATGCTTATCCGGTCGGGCCGAATGTTGCCGCAAACTGTCCCCCTCGTTACGGCCGTAAGTATAAGAGAGATTGCCCTGCGGCGAGTTGGAATGTTGGGACGCCGGCAGAATCCGGCGTTGCCGCACGATCTATCGATACGGTGTGACCAAAGTCAAAGGCATGGGCGCGACGCGATCCATACTTGCCGCATCGCTCGTGCGTACGCAGACCGATGTCGCCCGAGCGCCACCGCGATTCGCGGCGCGGGCTGCGGCGATTCTGCGCCGCGCCGGTGGCAGCGAACGCGTCTGCCTTGGGCATAGGGGACAGCGATGAACGTCGGAGAAATCTGCAGCCGGATCGTGGTGGTCGCCGAGAGCGGCACGCCGGTACAGCAGGCGGCCAAACTGATGCGCGATCATCATATCGGCGCGCTGGTGGTGACCGAGGGCGGCCCCGGCGCCCGCCGTCCGATCGGCATCGTGACGGACCGCGACCTGGTGGTCGAAGTCGTGGCCGCAGACGTGGACTACCGCATGCTCACGGTCGGCGACATCATGTCGGAACAGCCGGCGACGCTGAAACAGACGGCCGGCCTGTTCGAAGTCATCGCGCAGATGCGCAGCGGCGGCACGCGCCGCCTGGTCGTGGTCGATGCAAACGAGCACCTGCTGGGGATCGTGGCCATGGATGACCTGCTGCCGGTCCTGGCCGAGGAGTTGTCGGCGCTCGCGCAGGCGATACGGGTGGCGCAACGGCGCGAAGCGCAGAAGCGGCGCTAGGGGCACTCGGCCCGGCGGCGTCGGCGCGAACAGACTTTAGGAGTCCGTTTCAAAATGAGGGAAACGGGTTTTTCGTCCGTGCAGGGTTTAGCAAAACCTTGCGCGCTACGCCGCGAAGCAAGTCCTCTTGGGGGACGCGCGCCAACCGTGACGTCTGTACGGATAGAAGGCATCCGTACAGACGTCACGGTTATGGTTAAGAACAGAGAAAGCGTCGGG
>JAJZUN010000259.1 GCA_021848555.1 Pseudomonadota bacterium
ACCTGCAGTTGAACGGCCGCGCGGGCGAGCGCCAGCGCCCGGATCCGGTGCTCGGCATGACGCACAATCTCGGCGGCTTTCCGAGCCAGAACGTTTCCGCGATCACCATCGTCGGGCGCTACGGCGTCTGAGCGCGGTTTGACCAAAATCAAGGCGGCCGCGCCGCCTTGGGTGAGGATGGAAGCACCGTTCTCCGGCGGTTGAAGGAGTGCCTGAGCGTGAGTGCGCCACATCCGCTTACTTTCGATCCGATCCGCAGCGAGCAGGCGCAGACCCTGCACGGCCTGTTCCTGCGCCGTTGCGAACGAACGCCCGGGCGCGAAGCCTACCGCCAATACGAGACTGCAGCCGGGCAATGGCGCAGCTATACCTGGCGCGACATGCGTTCGCTGGTTGCGCGCTGGCAGTCGGCGCTGGCGCGCGAGGGCTTCGCGCCCGGCGAGCGCGTCGCGGTACTGCTGCAGAACAGCGTCGAGTGGGTGTGCCTGGACCAAGCGGCGCAGGCGCTGGGACTGGTGGTGGTCCCGCTCTATGCCACCGACAGCCCCGAGAACATCGCCTATATCTTGGGCGACAGCGGCGCGCGCCTGCTGCTCGTGGGCGAGATCGGGCAGTGGCAGGCGCTCGCACCGCTGCGCGCGCAATTTCCGCAGCTCGCGCGCACGTTATGCGTGAGCGCGTGCGCGGAGGCGCCTGCCGCTGCGGGCGTGCGCCTGAGTTTTCTCGCCGACTGGCTGCCCGATACGGCCGCGGCGCTTTCCGTTCATGCCGCTGCCGCGGACGCGCTGGCCACCATCGTCTACACCTCGGGCACCACCGGCCGCCCCAAGGGCGTCATGCTGTCGCACCGGAACATACTGTGGAACGTGGCGGCGGTGCTGCAGCTCATTCCCGGCTATATCGAGGACCTCTACCTGTCGTTCCTGCCGCTGTCGCACAGCTTCGAGCGCAGCGTCGGCTACTACCTGCCGATGGTGACCGGCAGCAGCGTCGCGTTCGCCCGCTCGGTGCAGGACCTGGCCGAAGACCTGCTCGTGATCAGGCCCACCATGCTGGTGTCGGTGCCGCGCATCTACGAGCGCGTATATGCGAAGCTGCAGCAAGCGCTGGAACGCAAGGGCGCGCCGGCGAAGGCGTTGTTCCGCTGGGCGCAGGCCATCGGCTGGCGCCGCTTCGAGGCGGCGCAGCAGCGGGGCGCAGCACCGGGGCTGCTCGCGCAAATGCTGTGGCCGCTGCTGCGGCGTTCGGTCGCAGACCCAATACTCGCGCGCCTGGGCGGGCGGCTGCGGATTGCGATGTCCGGCGGCGCGCCGCTCTCGCCCAGGCTCGCGCGCTGCTTCATCGGTCTGGGTCTGCCGCTGCTGCAGGGCTACGGGCTCACCGAGGCGGCTCCGATCGTCACTGCCAATACCCCGGAGAACAATGTCCCCGAGTCGGTCGGCGTGGCGCTGCCGGGAATCGAACTCAGGCTCGGCGCCAAGAACGAACTGCTGGTGCGGGGACCGAACGTGATGCTGGGCTACTGGAACGATGCGCAGAAGACGCGCGAGACGGTCGACGAGCAGGGTTGGCTGCGCACCGGGGACGTGGCCCGCATCGACGGCGGCGGCCGCGTGTACATCGTCGGCAGGCTGAAGGAGATTCTGGTGATGTCGACCGGGGAAAAGGTGCCGCCGAACGATCTCGAACTCGCGATCGCCGCGGACCCGCTGTTCGATCAGGCGCTGGTGGTCGGCGAAGGCAAGCCCTATCTTGCCGCGCTGATCGTGCTCAACCCGGAAGCCTGGAACGAGTTCGCGCGCGCGCTCGCGCTCGATCCGGCCGACGCGCAATCCACCACCGCGCCGACGGTGCTGCAATCGGTGCGCGAGCGGGTGGGCGAGCTGCTGCACGGTTTTCCCGCCCATGCGCGGGTGCGCGAGCTGTGGCTAACGCTCGAGCCCTGGACCGTGGAGAACGGCCTGATCACGCCGACCATGAAGCTCAAGCGAGCGCAGCTCGAGCGGCGCTACGCCGGCGAAATCCGCAGGCTGTACGCGGGGCACGATGTGCCGGCCTGAGCAGGGCGCGCAGGAGGGGGTTCTGCGTCCATGCGCGCACGAGCCCTCGCTTTGAGCCTGCTGCTCGCTGCCGGCTTGCCGGCCGGCGCGGCCGAGCCGCTCGCCGCGCGGCTGCACGCCCATGTGGCAAGGCTCGCGCTCGAGATCGGCGAGCGCAACGTGTGGCGGCCGGATGCGCTGCATGCGGCCGCGGACTACATACGCGAAGAATGGAAGCGCCAAGGCCATGGCGTGAGCGCGCAGGGCTACAGCGCCAACGAAGTAGCCAGCGAAAATCTGGAAATCGCGCTCGGCGGCAGTGCGCGCGCGGCGCAGATCATCGTCGTCGGCGCCCATTACGACTCGGTGCGCGGCAGTCCCGGTGCGAACGACAATGCCAGCGGCGTCGCCGCGCTGCTCGAGATCGGGCGCATGCTGAAGGGCGCCGGCCTGCGCCGAAGCGTGCGCCTGGTCGCTTTCGTCAACGAGGAGCCGCCTTTCTTCGAATCGGGCGAGATGGGCAGCGAACTGTATGCGAAGGGCGCGCGCAGTCGCGGCGACGACATCCGCCTCATGATTTCGCTGGAAATGCTGGGCGCCTACAGCGATCGGCCGGGAAGCCAGAGCTACCCGCCGTTGCTCGGCTGGTTCTACCCGGGGCGCGCGAACTTCATCGCTTTTGTCTCGAACCTCGCCTCGCGCCGGGTGCTGCGGCGAACGGTGGCGGCGTTTCGCGCGGCTTCGGCCTTTCCTGCCGAGTCCCTCGCGGCGCCTGCGCTCGTTCCGGGCGTGTCCTGGAGCGATCAGCGCTCCTTCTGGCGCGCGGGTTATCCCGCCATCATGGTCACCGACACCGCGTTCTACCGCTACCCGCATTACCACAGCGCGCAGGATACGCCGGAGAAGATCGACTACGCGCGCATGGCGCAGGTGGTAGAGGGTCTCGCGCAGGCGATCGTGCTGCTTGCCAATCAAGCGCAAGAGCCGTAGCGCAGGCGGTACCCGGCTTCAGTAGCGTGCGTTTCCCGGCGTGCGCGGGAACGGAATCACGTCGCGCACGTTGGCAAGCCCGGTGATGTAGGACACGGTGCGCTCGAAACCGAGGCCGAAACCCGCGTGCGGCACGCTGCCGTAGCGGCGCAGGTCGCGATACCAGCCGTAATGGCTCTTGTCCAGCCCGGCCTCGTCCATGCGCGCATCGAGCACCGCCAGGCGCTCTTCGCGCTGGCTGCCGCCGACGATTTCGCCGATGCCGGGGGCGAGCACGTCCATCGCCGCCACGGTCCTGCCGTCGTCGTTCACGCGCATGTAGAACGCCTTGATCTCCTTCGGGTAGTTCATCAGCACCAGCGGGCCGCCCACGTGCTTCTCGGCCAGGTAGCGCTCGTGCTCGGATTGCAGATCCATGCCCCATTTGACCGGGTACTCGAATTTCCCTTTCGCTTTTTCGAGGACGGCAATCGCCTCGCCGTAGTCCATGCGCACGAAGGCCTTGTCGACAATGCCCTGCAATTTGGCGATGACGCCTTTCTCGATGCGCTCGTCGAAGAACGCCATGTCGTCGCCGCGTTCGGCAAGCACCGCCCCGAATACGTATTTGAGCAGGGCCTCGGCCAGCGCCGCGTTGTCGGCGAGGTCGGCGAAGGCGATCTCGGGCTCGACCATCCAGAATTCCGCGAGGTGGCGGCTGGTGTTGGAGTTCTCGGCGCGGAACGTGGGACCGAAGGTGTACACCTTGGACAGCGCGAGGCAGTAGCTCTCGACGTTGAGCTGCCCGGATACGGTGAGGAAGGCCTCGCGCCCGAAGAAATCCTGCGCGTAATCGACCTTGCCTTCGGGCGTGCGCGGCAGATTCGTCATGTCCAGCGTCGATACGCGGAACAGTTCGCCCGCGCCCTCGGCATCGGACGCGGTGATGATCGGGGTGTTGACCCAGCAGAAACCCTGCTCGTGGAAAAAGCGGTGGATCGCCTGCGCCACCGTGTGGCGTACGCGCGTCGTGGCGCCGATGACATTGGTGCGCGGCCGCAGGTGCGCGACTTCGCGCAGGTATTCCATGCTGTGCGGCTTGGGCTGGATGGGGTAGGTATCGGGATCCTCCACCCAGCCCACGACCTTGATCGCGTTCGCCTGCATTTCGAACGGCTGGCCCTTGGCCGGGGAGGGCACGATGCTGCCGCTGGCTTCGAGCGCGCAGCCCGCGGTCAGACGCATGACTTCGTCGGTGTAATTGGCGAGCGTGTTGGGCGCCACCACCTGCACCGGATGAAACGAGGAGCCGTCGGAAACGTGGACGAAGGAAATGCCGGCCTTGGAATCGCGGCGGGTGCGCACCCAGCCCTTGAGCGTGACCGGAGTGTCCGCGGGCGCGCGGCCGGAGAGTATGTCGTGGCAGCTGCAGTTGGTCATAATCGGCGTCGAATGGTGAGGGAAGGAGTCAGTTCAAGGGTCGCATCAAGGCCGCGGGCGGCGGAACGGATGCGTGCTCGACAAGCCGCCGTCCACCGCGATCGCCTGGCCGTTGACGTAGGAGGCCTCGTCGCTCGCGAGGAAGGCCGCCATCGCGGCGATCTCATGCGGCTCGCCGTAGCGCGCGAGCGGATTCAACTGTCCGAGATTGCCCGCGGTGCCGCGCGCCTTGGCGTAGTCGAAGATCGGCTTGGTCATGCCGGTCTCGATCAGGCCGGGGCAGATCGCGTTGACGCGCACGCCGCTGCCGAAAAACGAGTTGGCCGCGGTCTGCACCAGGCTGATGATGCCGGCTTTGCTCGCGCTGTAGGGATTGCCGCCCGCGGCGGCGATCTGCGCGGCGGTTTGCTCGACCGCGTCGCACGTCTCGTCCACCGCCAGCACCGCGGCGCCTTCGCGCGCGAACAGCAGTGCACTGGCGCGGCCGATGCCGCTGCCTGCGCCGGTCACGATCGCGCGCTTACCCTCCAATCTTCCCATGGCTTGCCTCCGAATGGTTGCGGGTTCTGCCCCAAGGCCTTGTCGCGCATTGTAAACGTTGCGGCGGGTTCGGCGGCGCTAAGCGCATGCGGGCTTGTGGTAAGGTTTCGGTTTCCGTCCTTGCGGAGTGTTTGCGATGAGCGTGAGCGTACGCAAGATCGAGGCGCGCGACGAAGCGCGCTGGCGCACCCTGTGGGACGGCTATTGCCGCTTCTACGAGCGCGA
>JAJZUN010000260.1 GCA_021848555.1 Pseudomonadota bacterium
GGTCACGATCATGCGCCCGACGAACTCGGCGCCCAGGTGGCGCTCCACCCATTCGTACTTCTCCGGCACGCAGTTGCGGTACTGGTTCAATGGCGAGGTGCAGATGCGCACGTCGATGCCGAGCGCCAGCAGATCGCGCACGGCATCGAGCGCGCCGGCAATCGGCCGCAGTTCGCGGAAGAAGCCCGGCGAGGTGTAGATTTCATCGACCGTCTCGCGCAGGCGCTCGGATGGAATGATCGCCGACAGGATCGGCCTGCCTTTGTCGTCGCGCACCGGGTCAACCACGCACACGCAGGTGGATGCAGTAGTTGTGCAGGATGTTGCTGATCCAGTCGCACCCCATGCCGAATGGCTTGAGGCCAACGTCGTCCTGACACCAGAAGGTCGTGCCGGCGTACTCGAAGCGGCCGGCGTCGCCGCACAGCTTGAACACCAGATCCCAAGCAATCGGATACTGCGCGCGCTCGAATTTCACGTTCTTGGTAACGATGGTCAGCACGCGGCCCGGCGCCATCACGTCGGCGCAGCAGTCGTAGATGCCCGCCAGCTCGTCGATGAACTGGCGATAGTCCTTGACGTTGCCCAGGTCGGCGTCGCTCTCCGAATAGGTGGTGCGCAAGCCCTTGGCCTGTCGCGCCTTCTGGCCCTCGTCCGACACATGCATGCCGGGGTTGTGCAGGATGCGCCAGTAGGGCGGGCTGGTGACGGTATACGCGACTGGCTGGAAGTCGGCGGGGATCAGCGCCGCCGCATCGCGGGCGTCGCCGTGCAGCACTTCCCAGCGCTCCGGCCGCGCGCGGCCGGCATCGGCCACGCGGGTGCGGGCGATGTCAGCCCAGGCATCGCCCAATTCGATGATGACCGCCCTGCGGCCGGCGTCGAGCGCGGCGACCGCCGTTGACCCCGTGCCGCCCATGGGGTCGAACACCACGGCGTCGGCTTCCGTCAGTTCTTGGACGAAGGTCTGCACCAGTTCCTCCGGGAACTTGGCCGGGTGCAGGATTTCCTTCTTGCTGCGTGGCTTGGGCTTGGGCTTCACCCACTGCTCGCGGATCGCCGGCACGCCGACGTGCAGCGTGGGCAGGTCGGCATGCACCGGCCCGATTTCCTGGATGGCTTGCAGCACGTTGACGTAGGTCGGCGCGGCGATGTCGTCGGCCAGGCCGATGCGCTCGTCGCGCAGGCGGAAGCTCTGCCGCGCCAGGCTGGATAGCACCCAGGGCAGCGGATAGCGGCCGGTGGCCGTCGCCACTTCCTGCGAGAGTAGCACGCAGAAGCCGCCTTCCCGTAGGACCGCGCGGCAATTGGCGAGGAACTGGCGCACGTCGGCAGCGTGGTCGCCGGCCTGCTGGGCAAGTACGGCGCCGCCATGGCGCATGTCCACCACGATGAAGTCGAATGACGTGAAGTCGGTTTCGCCATAGCACCAGCGGCCGATGTCGGCCGGCGCCACGGTTTCGCGGAACAGCATGCGCCCATGCGCTGCGATGGCTGGGCGGTCGTCGGAAACGGTAATTGCCATCACCCGCGTCAAACGGCCTTCCGGGGCGTACTGCTTGGTGAAGAACTGGATCAGCCCACCATACAAGGCTTCGTCGTCGGCCAGGTGGAAGAAGCTTTTCTGGAACAGCAGCCAGTCTTTCCAGGCCAGGTCGTTGATGCGGTTTTCCAGCGTGCGTTTCGGCTTCGCGGGGGCAGCGGCGAGTCCGCGTTGTGCAGTCGGCATGATTACACCTCCGTCAGTGTGGCAATGGGTTTGAGGACGCCGGGCAGCACGTAGCGGTTCGCCGTCTTCGTGCCGGGCGCGTGGCTGTCCTGAGCGTCCAGTCTGGGTGGGTAGAAGTAGCAGGGCGCACCGTCCGGCAGCGGCCGGGCGATGCGTTCGAATTCGTCGCGCCCGATCCAGCCGACCAGGTGCAGGGCGAAGTCCTGGCGCGGGAACACCTCGCGGAAGCGCCGCGCATCGTACTGACTGGTCACGGCCGGCTGGTCGCCATCCTGGGCGGTCAGCGTCATGGCCTGCCCGCTGCGGTACAGGTGGTCCTTGGCGGCGTCGTCCAACTGGATCGCCAGAAAGGAGGCAAAGCCGGCGTCGGATAGCTGCGCCGCGTCGGCAAACGGCAACGCCTTCTGCCGCGCCTGGCCGCCGCGCTCGTAGACGGCGTTGCCGGCGCCGGGCATACCGGCGGGCCATTCCAGCGTCACCGTCAGGCCGTCGCCGGCCGCTTCGCGCGCCTTGATCGCGTCCGGGTCCACCAGCGGGCGCTCAGCCGCGCTGTCAGGGAAGGCCGCCCACGGGTAGGCAAGGACGGGCTTCGCCGAACGGTCTGGCTTGGCCTCGACCGACACGGCGAACACGTAGACCTCCTTGTGCTTCCTGTAGTCCTGGGGAACCAACATCGGGAAGAACAGGTGCCACTGCGCCATGCTGTGATCGACGCCCGACAGCAGGGAATCGAACGAGAACGGCGAGCGAGGCGCCTCGATGAACTGCGTCAGGACGTGGAAGGTCTTCACGTCCGCCCCCACCTGGCCGCGCTTGCCCTGGAAGGTGAAGTCGAAGGCGTCGTGCTGGCGGTAGCTCTTGTCCTGGGTGCCGGCGCGGATGCCGAGCGACTCGGCGAAGCGGCGGATCAGGCTTTCGTTCACCTTGCCGCGCGCGATCCGCGCCACCCGGCGCCAGGCGTCCTTGTCCATGCGGTTGTAGGTGTAGGGCACGCCGCTCTTGATGGCGTAGCGTACCGCCTCGCGGATGTCGTCCGGCTCGGGCCGCAAAGTGACGACGTCGGGGCCCGTAACGGTCATGACGCCTCGCCGCCCTTGTCCTTGCCCGGCACGAACATATCCGGATTCCGGACATCCGTGAAGTTGGACGGTAGGGGATGCAGCCGCCCTTCTGTTCCTCCATAGCCGGCGGACTCACGCCGCACACCTCGCAGGTGCTCAAGCGCGTCCCAGACTGCAGCATACCAACCTGAACCACGGCCGAGTTGATCGGCAGGGAGCTTAGCTAGTCGAGTCTCCAGCGCGGTCATTGCATCGGCAAGTGAGGGCCCGATTTCAACAGGCAGCCAGTCAGCGCTAAGCACGAACTCCGTGCAAGGAATCATGTCAAGGTCGCCGTCCTCTGATGACTCCAGAATTTCGTTGGCTTGGTAGGCATTTGGAGCGCAGACAACCCAAACACCTTTGCTATATCGGTCATTCCATGCCAAGAAGGTGAAGTCGTGCTCAATAATGAGTAGATCAATGCGCTTGGGGTCATGCACAGCCAAAGCCTAACCTCCGATATCTCACCAATCCTTTGGGATTGCCCATGATAACATGCACGCATGTATACATGCGTGCATGTTTAACGCCGCCCGTCCTACGGGTAGATATTGAAGCGCATGGCCGTATTGCGCCCGCTGTAGGGACGAAGGACAGGAGCATTACGTGCGCGTGACAAAACAACCCGATTCCTGCCCGAAACGCCTCGCTTCAGCCCCCATTACGAAATCAATTCGTCGGACACGCCGTCCGATGGGTTCAAGTCCGGCAGGCTGCTAGTCTTACTGTGTCAAGTTTAACCGAACCCTGCCGATAGAGGATTCATTCCATGTCGACGGGAGGATGTGATGGGAAATCTGGCGGAATTGGAGCGTTATCTTGATTACCTGTGCGAGGTTTTGGGCCGTGTTGATCGGAGCACCGGCTTGAAGGACTACTGCCGAGGGTTGATGCTGCCGATCGCACGTAAGAGCGTCGAGCCGCTGGCGGCCTATTCCGACCCGCTGCATGTGGCGGCCAAGCACCAGTCGTTGCACCATTTCGTAGCCAAGTCCGAGTGGTCGGACAGTGCGGTCATGGGCCGCGTGCGCGATTGGGTCATGCCGGCGCTTGGGTTGGATAGCGGGAACTACTGGATCATCGACGACACGGGTTTCCCGAAGAAGGGCAAGCACTCGGTCGGCGTGGCCCGGCAGTATTGCGGCCCACTGGGCAAGCAGGACAACTGCCAAGTGGCGGTCAGTCTCTCGCTCGCAAGCGAACAGGGCAGCATTCCCATCGCGTACCAACTCTACCTTCCCAAAGATTGGGCGGCGGACCCGGTGCGTCGCAAGACGGCAGGCGTTCCGGCCGATATTGCGTTCGCGACCAAGCCCGAAATCGCCTTGGCGCAGATGCGTCAGGCCAAGCTGGCGGGTGTGCCCATGGGCATCGTGATGGCGGACGCGGGCTATGGTGACGAAACCGCCTTTCGTGACGGCATCACCGAACTGGGCATGCGCTACGCGGTCGGTATCCGGCCGGCCACCACGGTCTGGGCACCGGGAACCGCGCCACTGCCGCCCAAACCCTGGTCCGGTCGCGGCATACGGCCGACGCGGCTGCGCCGGGAGCCTGGTCACGAACCGGTTGCGGTGAAGACACTGGCGATGGCATTGCCACCGCAAGCTTACCGCACTGTCGCCTGGCGGGAAGGCACCCATACCGAACTCTCCTCTCGTTTCGCCGTGGTGCGGGTTCGGCCCGCGCACCGGGATTATCTGGGTACCGAGATGCGCCCCGAGGAATGGCTCCTGATCGAATGGCCAGCAGGGGAAGCAGAGCCAACGAAATACTTCCTCTCCACCGCGCCGGTCGATGCCACCCCGGAACAATTGGTCTTCGTCACCAAGATGCGCTGGCGCATCGAGCGGGACTACCAGGACCTCAAGCAGGAGTTCGGCCTCTCGCACTACGAGGGGCGAGGCTGGCAGGGGTTTCATCACCACGCCACCCTGTGTATTGCGGCCTATGGCTTTCTCGTTGCTCAGCGCCTCAGTCATGGCGGCTCCAAAAAAAACCGTGCTCGGCCAGAAACATCTTCCCTACCCGAAGATTACGTCCCTCGCGGCAGCCGGGCGAGCGCAGCGGCATGTACCGGACTCCATTCCAACACTGCGATTTCTCATCGCGCAAGCGATCGCCAGCACGCTTCGGCGATGCCCTTGCTGTGGCGGGGGTAGATATGTTTAGTGACACAGTAAGACTAGGCGACGGCTTAGCTTGTGCCCCACCACAGTGGGGAACCCGATGACGCAAACGAGGTAAACCGCCGCAGCGACAGTAGCAATAGCATAAACGGTAAACTGATGAATCTGGGTGCCAGATTCAGGAACGGTTCGTCCTAAAGCGGCCAAGAATGGCTCTCCAAGTACCGGCCAGGAAAAATACAACGCTA
>JAJZUN010000261.1 GCA_021848555.1 Pseudomonadota bacterium
AGCCAAAACGCCGCTCACCACGCGTGAGAACCTGTCCGCGCTGATTGGTACTGCCCGCAAGATATTGCGCAAAGACAAGGGGCTCAACGGTGACGTGGACCGCCTGCCGCTTCTCACTTGGGTGATGTTCCTCAAGTTCCTCGACGACCTCGAAATCGTGCACGAGCAAGAAGCCGAGCTTGACGGCAAACGCTATCAGCCCATCATCGAGCCCCCCTATCGCTGGCGCGATTGGGCCGCACGCGAGGACGGCATCACTGGTGATGAACTGCTGGCGTTCATTGGTCAGGAAGTGGCCTTTCGTGCCGATGGCAAGATAGGCAAAGGGTTGTTCGCTTACCTGCGCGGCTTGGCCGGAGACGGCGAAAAAGGCAGTCAGCGCGAAGTCATCGCCAACGTGTTCAAAGGCGTGCAGAGCCGCATGGTCAGCGGCTACCTGCTGCGCGACATCATCAACAAGATCAACGACATCCACTTCTATGCCAGCGAAGAGATTCACACTCTCTCGCACCTGTACGAGTCGATGCTGCGCGAAATGCGCGATGCGGCGGGCGACTCGGGCGAGTTCTACACGCCGCGCCCGGTGGTGCGCTTCATGGTGCGGGTTACTGACCCGCGCCTAGGCGAGACCGTGCTTGACCCTGCCTGTGGCACGGGTGGTTTTCTGGTCGAGGCCTACGACCACATCGCCCCGCAGGTGAGCACACCCGATCAGCGACGCAGCCTGCAACGGGACACCCTCTACGGTCAGGAAGCCAAGCCGCTGCCCTACATGCTGGCGCAGATGAATCTGTTGCTGCATGGGCTCGAAGCCCCGCAAATCGCTTACGGCAACACGCTGGATCGCCGGATCAACGAAATCGGTCATAGCGAACGCGTGGACGTCATCCTCACCAACCCGCCTTTTGGTGGCGAGGAAGAGGTCGGCATCAAGGCCAACTTCCCGCCCAATATGCAGACGGCGGAAACCGCGCTGCTATTCCTGCAGTACATCATGCGCAAGCTCCGCGTGGCGGGTGCACCGGTGCCTGGTGGCAAGTCGGCCACACGCGGGGGCCGCGCCGCCGTGGTCGTGCCCAACGGCACCCTGTTTGGCGATGGCATCAGCGCCGTCATCAAAGAGGAAATGCTCAAGGAGTTCAATCTCCACACCATCGTGCGACTGCCGCAGGGCGTGTTCGCGCCGTACACCGATATCCCGGCCAACCTGCTGTTCTTCGAGCGCTGTGGTCCGACGGATACCATCTGGTATTACGAACTGCCGTTGCCCGAAGGGCGCAAGAAGTACAGCAAGACCGCGCCGTTGCAATTCGAGGAATTCGCCCCGGCCCTTACTTGGTGGAACAACCGGGAGGAGGGCCCGCAGGCCTGGAAGGTGGACTTTGCCGCCAAGCGCGCTGCCGCCGTCGAGGCAGCCATGCCGCACTGGCAGCGCGCCGAGGGCGAACGCAATGCTGCCATCGCCTTGGGCAAGCCGATTCGTGAATTGGAACAGGCCATTCAAGTCGCTGCCAATGGCGACAAGGCGGGCCTGCAGGAGCAGTTGCGTGATCTGAAGACTGAGCAACAGACCCACGAGCAGACCGCCAAATCCGCCCAGGCCGAAGGCGATGCGCTGTACTGGCCGATTTACAACCTCGACCTCAAGAACCCGAATGCCAAGGTCGGGCTGGAATACGCTGATCCGAAAGACCTGATCGCCGCCATGCGCAGCCACGAGGCGGAAGTCATGCGCCTCTTGGGCGAGATCGAAGCCTTGGTGACCGAGGTAGAAACATGACCGACCGCAGGGTGTCCGCCAATCCGGATCAGGCTGATTACGCGGCCGTCCATGGCGACATTGTTGCCCTGCTCGAGTCCGCACGCCTTGCTGCAGCGCGCAGCGTCAATGTGCTGATGACCGCCGCGTATTGGGAAATTGGCCGTCGCATAGTGGAATTCGAGCAGGCTGGCAAAGAACGGGCCGAGTACGGGCAGGCGCTACTCAAACGTTTATCTGTCGATCTGTCGGCGCGTTTTGGCCGGGGGTTTTCCGAGCGTAACCTGGAGCAGATGCGGCTGTTTTACCTTTCTTGGCCGCCGGAGAAGATTTCGCAGACAGCGTCTGCGAAATTGGTTTCGAACATGGATTCCGAGACAGCGACTCGGAATCCCATCGACCTCCCATCCCTGGCCCAAGTTTTTCCCTTGCCCTGGTCGGCCTACGTACGCCTGCTCTCGGTCAAGAACCCGCAGGCCCGCGCCTTCTACGAAACCGAGGCGCTGCGTTGCGGCTGGTCGGTGCGTCAACTCGACCGGCAGGTGAACAGCCAGTTTTACGAACGCCTGGCTCTGTCGCACAACAAGGCGGCGATGCTCGAAAAGGGTGAAGTGGCCGAACCTGAAGACGGCATCACGCCTGAGCAGGCCATCAAAGACCCGTTCGTGCTGGAATTTTTGAACCTCAAGGATGAGTATTCCGAGTCCGACCTTGAAGATGCGCTGATCCAGCATTTGGCAGACTTTCTGCTGGAGCTAGGTGACGATTTCGCCTTCGTCGGTCGCCAACGCCGCCTGCGGCTGGACGACAGCTGGTTCCGCATCGATCTGCTGTTCTTTCACCGCCGCTTGAAGTGCCTGCTGGTCATTGACCTCAAAGTCGGCAAGTTCGGCTACGCCGATGCCGGCCAGATGCATCTGTACCTCAACTACGCCCGCGAGCACTGGATGAAGCCCGGCGAGAACCCGCCCGTCGGCCTGATCCTGTGCGCCGAAAAAGGCGCGGCCGAAGCCCACTACGCGCTGGAAGGTTTGCCCAACAAGGTGCTGGCCACCGAATACCAGACCGTGCTGCCGGATGAAAAACTGCTGGCAGCGCAGCTCGACAAGACGCGGCGGGAACTGGAGGCGCGGCGGATCGTGCGCGGTGGGGATGCGGAGGGCGGCGAATGAGGGCGTGGCCGAAAGTCGCACTTGCCGAAATCTGTTCTCCCGCAGAACGCTACACGACACCTACCCTTGGCGAAATCTATCGTCAATTGGGAGTCCGGCTCTGGGGCGAAGGCGCGTACGAACGTGAACAAATCGACGGCGGAGATACCAAGTACGCCAACTTCAATTGCATTGATGCCGACGATTTGGTGGTCAACAAAATTTGGGCTCGTAATGGCGCTGTTGCAGTGGCCACACCGGAACAAGCGGGCACCTATGTCAGCACGGAATTTCCAACTTTCGTTCTGGATCAGTCGTCGATTGATCCACGATGGATGCGCTTCGTCACCAAGTGGCGTGGCTTTTGGCAGGCTTGTGATGAGAAGGCGCAGGGAACCAGTGGTAAGAATCGCATTAAGCCCAGCCAGTTCCTCGCCATTGAAATCCCGTTGCCGCCGCTGTCCGAACAACAAGCTATCGTCGCCCGCCTTGACGTGTTGGCCGAGAAAACCCGGCAGGTCGAAGCGCATCTGGATGCCGTCGAGCGCAACGCCGAGCACCTGCTAGCCCTAGGCTTTCGCGATGCCATTGCCGACGCACCGCTGCGGACGATGGCGGAGGTTGCACCACTGGTGCGTCGGGAGGTCGTCATCGACCCCGAGAAAAGCTACACGGAGCTTGGCGTGCGCAGTTTTTACAAAGGCGTATTTCATCGGCGCACCGTGCCGGGCTCGGATTTCTCGTGGCAGGACTTGTACCTCGTCCAGGCTGGCGATCTGATTTTCAGCAATATCATGGCTTGGGAGCAGGCTATCGCTATTGCGCAAGCCGAGGATGACGGCTGTGTTGGCAACCATCGGATGCTTACCTGCGAGGCCAATGCAGACCTCGTGGTGGCCGGTTTCCTCTGGTACTACTTCACCTCTGAAGAAGGTTTCGCAAAAATTTACGCAGCATCGCCAGGTACAGCCGCCCGTAACCGAACCATAACGGCTTCTTCGCTGATGGCCATCGACGTACCCTTACCCCCGTTGGCGGTACAGCAAACCTTCGACCGCCTACAAGCCGAAATCGCCGCCCTCAAGGCCAAACACACCGCCATCCGCGAAGCCAACGCCGCGCTGCTGCCCGCAACACTGGAGCGGGTGTTTGCACAATAAAAGGGAGAACAGGATGAATGCTGCCAATAACTCCGTGTCCAGTGAGCCGCCAGTGCCCGATTCGGTCAAGTTGCATCCGGCATGATTTCGGCTGATCGATCAGCGAAATTGGTATGACAGCAAGAGCCAGCGCTGGTAGCAGCACAGCAAATGAACCAATACTCGATCACGCTCGCAAAGGAGTCGCGCCATGCCCGAAATCGTCTGCCCCAACTGCCACACGGCCTTTCAGGTCGATGAATCTGGCTATGCCGAGATCCTGCGCCAGGTTCGGGACAAGGAATTCAACAAGCAGATTGCAGAACGCTTGGCACTGGCGGAACGCGAGAAGGAAACGGCTCTGCAGCTCGCCCGTGCGCAGCTTGATCAGCAGCGCCAGCAATCGGTGGCCGACAAAGACGCCGAGATCGCCAAGCTCCAGGCGCAGATCGCCTCCCTATCGGAGCTCTCGGAGGCCAAGCTCCTTAATCAACTCCAGCGGGTTGCCGCAGAGAAAGATGCCGAGATCCAGAAGCTCACCGCTCAGGTCCAGGCCCACGACACCAGCAAGGCGCTGGCCATCCGCGAATCCATCGAAAGTGTCCAGCAGGAGCGTGACGCGCTTCGTGCGGCCCTGGACCGCGCCGCCCTAGAAAAGGAACTGGCCGAGAAGGCCTTAGTCGAGAAATACCAGACCCAAATCCGCGACCGAGACGAGGCCATCGAGCGCCTGCGCGACATGAAGGCCCGCCTCTCCACCAAGATGCTTGGCGAAACCCTGGAGCAGCATTGCGAAGTCACCTTTAACCAGATCCGCGCCACCGCCTTTCCGAATGCCTACTTCGAGAAGGACACCGATGCACGCACCGGCAGCAAGGGCGATTATCTCTTCCGCGATTTTGACGCTTCAGATCCCGCCAACCCCATCGAGATCGTATCGATTATGTTCGAGATGAAGAACGAGGCGGACACTACGGCCACCAAGAAGCGCAACGAGGACTTCTTCAAGGAACTCGACAAGGACCGCACCGAGAAGGGCTGTGAGTACGCTGTTCTGGTATCGCTCCTGGAATCCGAGAGCGAGCTCTACAACACGGGCATCGTCGATGTCTCGCACCGCTACCCCAAGATGTACGTCATCCGCCCGCAGTTCTTTCT
>JAJZUN010000262.1 GCA_021848555.1 Pseudomonadota bacterium
CAGGTCCTGTCCAGTCCACGGGTGGCCACGCTCAACAACCAGAAAGCGGTGCTGAAGGTCGGCACCGACCAGCCTTACGTCACCAGCATCACCGTGGTCCCCGGGGTGACCTCGGCGGGGGTGGTCATCCCGACCTCGGTGTCGCCGCAGATCAGCAATATTTTTTCCGGCATCTCGCTCGACGTGACGCCTCAAATCGATGACAACGGCAATATTTCTCTGCATATCCATCCGCTGGTGACCAGCGTCGCCTCCAAGTCCGTGGGGTTCAATCTCGCCGGGGTCGGGGCGCAGAGCGTCGACGTGGCCGCGATCAATGTGAGCGAATCGGATACGATGGTGCGCACGCAGGACGGCAACATCGTGGTGCTGGGCGGCTTGATGAAAGTGGAAATGAACAACGGCCGCAGCGGCATCCCGGGCCTGGCCGATACGCCGCTGATCGGCGGCGCATTCCGCAATTCGGCTACCGACACCATCAAGCGGGAACTGGTCATCCTGATCAAACCCACCATCATCGAGAGCGACAAGAACTGGGAGCAGGATCTGAGCGACACCCGCAATCGCATGCAGCGCATGGGCAAGGACATGGGCGCCAGCCCGGACGGCCAACAGCGGTGATCTACCTCAATCATTTCGGCCTGCGCGAACCGCCTTTCGGCATCACCCCCGATACCAGTTTTTTCTTCGCCTGCGCCAGCAGCCAGGAGGGACTGAACACGCTGCTGGTGGCGGTGGCCAACGGTGAGGGGTTCATCAAGATCACCGGCGAAGTGGGCACGGGCAAGACGCTCCTGTGCCGCAAGCTGCTCGCGACCCTCGCCGACAGCTGTATTACCGCCTATATTCCGAATCCCAACCTGGAGCCGCGCACCCTGTTGTTTGCGCTGTGCGACGAGTTGCACGTGGAGGTGGATCCGGACCTCGACCAGCATCGCCTGCACAAGGCGCTGAACCGCGCGTTGCTCGACTTCGCCCGCGACAGGAAGCGCGTGGTGATCTGCCTCGATGAAACCCAGGCGATGCCGCTGGAGACGCTGGAGACCTTGCGTTTGCTGACCAATCTCGAAACCGAAAAAAGAAAACTGGCGCAGGTGATCCTGTTCGGCCAGCCCGAGCTCGACCACAAGCTGGCGCACGAGTCGATACGCCAACTTCGCCAGCGCATCACCTTCCAGCATCACCTGGGCACGCTGACGCGGGCGGAACTGGCGCATTATCTGGCGCACCGCCTCAGCGTCGCGGGTTACAGCGGCGATACGGTGTTCAGCGGACAGGCGGTGGGCGCGATTCACCGTGCCACCGGCGGCGTGCCGCGATTGGTGAACATCCTCGCGCACAAGGCGATGATGCTGGCTTTCGGCGAGGGCCTGCGCCAGGTGCGCGCCCGGCACGCGCGTGCGGCGATCGCAGATACGCCTGCGGCGAGCTCCTTCCCGCGGCGCCACTGGGCCTGGCTCGCCACGGCGGGCCTGCTCGCCGGCAGCGGCATCGGCTGGCTGGTGCTCAAATGAGTTTGATCAACAAAATGCTGCAGGACCTCGACAAGCGCCATGCGGCCGACGGCGGCGCGAAGACGCTGACGCAGCAGTTGCGTCCGGTGCCGGCGCAGAAGGACTGGCGGCGGATCATGTGGGAAGTGGGCGCCGGACTGATCATAGGCGGTGGCTGGGCCGGCTGGGTGATGTACCAGATTTCGCCGCGCCCGCTGGTTACCGACCTGGTGTTCAAGTCGCAGGCGAAGCGGCCCCAGGTCGCGGCGGGTCCCCAGATCCCGGCCGGACCGCAGGCGCAGCCGCCGGCGGCACCCATTATCGCACCGGTACCGGCGCCAGCCGCAGTACCGCAGTCGCCGCCCGCAGCACCCGCTGCTGCTGCGGCTCCGGCAATGGCCCCGGCGGTGTCACCGGTCTTGTCCGCGGCCGCGAGATCGGAGCCCGTTGCTGCGGATACGCTCAAGCTTGCTACCGAGATCGGGACGCCTTTTAGCGAAAGAAGTTTCGCCGCCAAAGCCAGGGTGGAGCGCCGCCTGCCGGCCGAGGTCGTGCCTGCGCCCGCAACCGCGGGCAAGGCTGTCGAGGCCAAGCGCGTGCCAGAGGCGCCGGCTCAGCGCTCCCCGTCGTCCCAAGCACAAGGCCCGGGCAGCATAGACAAGACCTTGCACGTGGCGACCCAGTCGGAGCGCGCTGAATCCGAATTTCGCAAAGCCACAGCGCTGCTCAACCAGGGCCGGGTGGCTGAAGCGATAGACGGTTACAAATCGACCCTGCAGCAGGACGCTGCGCACCCGGCGGCGCGCCAGGCCCTGGTCGGACTGTTGCTGGAGAACCGGCGCATCGACGAAGCGCAGCAGTTCCTGCAGGAGGGCTTGAGCCTGGACCCGGCTCGATCCGCCTATGCCATGCTGCTGGCGCGCATCCAGGTGGAGCGCGGCGATCTGCAAGGCGCGCATGATCTGTTGAACAAGCATGCCGGCAGCGCGTCCGGCGATGCCGACTATCACGCGTTCGATGCGGCATTGCTGCAGCGGCTGGGGCGCCACAAGGAGGCCGTGGCGGGCTACCAGGCCGCTCTCAAGCTGGCGCCGCGCGCGGCGCTGTGGTGGATGGGCATGGGTATATCGCTGCAGGCCGATAATCGCGGCGCCGAGGCGCTGGAGGCTTTCCGTCACGCCAAATCCGCGGGCGGCCTCAGTCCGGCGCTGCTCACCTTCGTCGATCAGCGGATGAAACAACTGCAGTAGGGCGGCGCTCGGCGCTTTGCGCCCAAGTCTCTACTGGGCAGAGGTTGGCCTCAGGTGACTGGCGGCCGGATTCAGGGTGCCGGCGGGCAATGCCCGCCAATTTGCTCCGGGGGGGAGGGGACGTGCAGGATCGCTACCAGGAAATCTACCGCGGGTTCAACTGGGAGGTGCCCGAGCGCTTCAACATGGCCTGGGCCTGCTGCGGCCGCCATGCGCTCGACCGCCACCGTTTCGCCCTGTATTGGGAGGACGAGGGCGGCGCCACCGCGGCCTACACCTATTGGGACCTGCAACAGCAGGCCAACCGCCTGTCCAACGCGTTGCTCGCGCTGGGGGTCAAACGCGGCGATCGCATCGCCATCATCCTGCCGCAACGCCCCGAAACCGCCGTCGCCCACATCGCCTGTTACCAGATGGGGGCGGTGGCCATGCCCTTGTCGGTCTTGTTCGGTCCGGACGCACTCGAGTACCGGCTGCAAAACAGCGAAACCATCGTCGCCCTGGTCGATCCCGCGTCCCTGCCCAATCTGTGGCCCATCCGCGACCGCCTGCCCGCGCTGAAGCACGTGATCGGCGTGGCCGGTGCGCGCGAGTCGGGCACGCACGCCTGGGAGACGCTGCTCGAAAAGGCGGCGCGCAAGTTCGATTGCCTCGACACCCCGGCCGAAGAACCTGCGCTGCTGGTCTACACCAGCGGCACCACCGGCCCGCCCAAAGGGGCGCTGAAGCCGCAGCGGGTGTTGATCGGCAACCTGCCGGGATTTTCGCATTCGCACGATATGTTTCCGCAGACGGGCGATTTGTTCTGGTCGCCCGCCGATTGGGCCTGGACCGGCGGGCTGATGGATGCGCTGCTGCCGACCCTGTATCACGGCTATCCCCTGCTCGGTTACCGCGGACGCTTCGATCCGGAAAAAGCGTTTCACCTGATGGAAAAGTATGCGGTGCGAAACACTTTCCTGTTTCCGACTGCGCTGAAAATGATGATGAAGGCGGTGCCGGCGCCGCGGCAACGCTACGATCTGGCGCTGCGTTCGATCATGAGCGCCGGCGAATCCGTGGGAGAGACCGTGTTCGACTGGAGCCGGGAAATGCTCGGCGTCACCATCAACGAAATGTTCGGCCAGACCGAAATCAATTACATCGTCGGCAATTCGCACACCCTGTGGCCGGCCAAGCCCGGCTCGATCGGGCGGCCTTATCCGGGGCACAAAGTGGCGGTCATCGACGACGACGGGATCGAGGTGAAAGCGGGCGTGGTGGGCGAGGTCGCGGTGCACCGCACCGATATTCACGGCGCGCGCGACCCGGTGTTTTTCCTCGAATACTGGAAGAACCCGGAGGCGACGCAGAACAAATACACCGGAGCATGGTGCCGCACCGGCGACCTCGCGAAAACGGACGCAGACGGCTACCTTTGGTACCAGGGCCGCGCCGACGACATGTTCAAGAGCGCGGGTTACCGCATCGGGCCGTCAGAAATCGAAAACTGCCTGGTGAAACACGCGGCCGTCGCCAACGCCGCGGTGGTGGGCAGCCCCGATGCCGAGCGCACCAACATCGTCAAGGCGTTCATCGTGCTCACGCCCGGACACCAGCCTTCGCCCGAGCTGGAGGCCGAGCTTCAGGCCTATGTGCGCGGCATGCTCGCGCCCTACGAATATCCGAAGGAAATCGAGTTCATCGACGCGCTGCCCATGACCACCACCGGCAAGGTGCAGCGGCGCGTGCTGCGTCTTAGAGAAGAGGAGAAGAAGAAGCAACTCATGGCCGGCAAGCCGTGATCCTGCCCGCCAGCCATCCCCGGCGCATCGAACTCAACGACGAGGTTCATGCGCGTCCGTATCAGACGCTGCAGGCTCCGCAGCGGGCGTCCTATCTGGCGATGCTCGCGGACGCCGCGGAGCGCGAGCGCGAATACGCGCATGTGGGCGAATTGTGCGCCCGTTACGGCTGTCAGCCGCCGCCGCCGCAGGCGAGCTATTTCGCCGCCGATTGCGGCGATTTCCGCCTGCGTTGGGAGCGCCATGGCGAATTCAGCAGCTACACGGTTCTAGTCGCCGGTGCCGGCGACGCGCCGTTCGCGCAGCCGGCGGTATCCGCGCTGCCGCCGGAATGGATGGCCGCCTTGCCCGGCAAATTGATCGTGGCCGCGCATGTGGCGCTGCTGCCCGGCGCTGGCGCAGAAGCGGATATCGAAGCGATCGCGCCGCATTTCGCCGGCAATACGCTGGCTGGCGCGCAGATGGCCGACGGCGGCGCGGCGGCGTTTACCGATTTCCGCATTCACGCGGACGGCTTTTCGCGTTTCCTGCTGCTCGATCGCGGCATGGGTCGGCGCCGCGCCGGGCGCGTGCTGCAGCGCCTGCTGGAACTCGAAACCTATCGCATGTTCGCCTTGCTCGCGCTTCCGCTGGCGCGCGAAGTCGGCGCCAGGCTCGCCGCTTCCGAGAGCGAACTG